>DASWWF010000033.1:0-7760 GCA_036401035.1 Devosia sp. | reverse complement strand
GTCCCGTTGGCGAGGCGGCAGTTCCCCGAGATCGTCGACCTCCATCTGCCACCCGAAGCCTGCTCGTACCGCACCATCGTGGTCGCCATCGACAAGCGGTATCCCGGCCAGGCGCGTCGGCTCATGCTCGGCCTCTGGTCGATGCTGCCGCAGTTCACCTACTGCAAGACGATCATCGTGGTGGACCCCGACATCGACGTACGCAACTGGGCCGACGTACATTGGGCCATCGCCACGCGCTTCGACGCCTCACGCGATCTGCTCGTCCTCGATAACACCCCGATCGACTATCTCGATTTCGCCTCTCCCCTGCCCGGACTTGGCGGCAAGATGGGTATCGATGCCACCAGCAAGATCGGCAGCGAGACGGTGCGGGAATGGGGCCGGCCGCTCGCCATGAGCCAGGACGTCATTGCTCGAGTCGATGCGCTCTGGAGCGAACTCGGTCTGCAAGGACAGTCAAAATGACTCACCGTGTCGTCGTTGCAATTTCCGGCGCCTCGGGGGCGGCGCTCGGCGCTCGCGTGGTGGAGCGGCTGAATGCTCTGGATGCGGTGGAAGTCCACCTGGTCATTTCGTCGGCGGCCGAAAAAACACTCGTGCACGAACTCGGCGCCGGTTCGGTCGGCCGGGTAAAGCGCCTCGCCCACAAATGTCATCCCATCGACGCCATCGGGGCGAGCATTGCCAGCGGCTCCTTCCGCACCAGCGGCATGATCGTCGCGCCCTGCTCGATGCGCACGATCGGGGCCATCGCCATGAGCCTCTCCGACAACCTCATCGTCCGGGCCGCCGATGTGCACATCAAGGAGCGGCGGCGCCTCGTGCTTCTCGCTCGCGAAACGCCGCTGCACCTCGGTCACCTTCGCTCGATGGTGGCGGTCACCGAAATGGGTGCCATCGTTGCCCCACCGGTGCCAGCGTTCTACCGGAGGCCGGCAACCGTCGATGACATCATCGACTTCTCCGCCCGCCGCGCCATCGATCTCCTCCGTCTCGGACTGGAGTCAGACGACGGCTGGACCGGACTGTAGACTTCGACCCGACACCCGATGCCGGATATCGGCTCGGCAGCCGAACCGGGACGATTGTTCCTCACAGGTGCCACTCGCGTCACCGTTCATAGGCCGGCAACGAGCTAATCGACGCGTCCTTGCGCTTGCACAAATTGGCACGTTCCAATGTGGTGCATGATGCAATCTATGGGCATCATCAGCCTTGCGCCCCAAACCGTTCACCCTGGTATTCCTCCACGCCATGCCGTCCCTAGTCTCTGCGCCATCCGTGTACTTCGAAGACTCAGAAATTCGAGCGCTGGTCGCCGAGTTCAGCGAGCGTCTGCGGAGTGATCCGCGCGTGCGTCCCGCTCTCGACCGGTTGGTAGGCAATCGTTGGTTGGAGGCAGAGCAGAACGCGGAGTCATTTCTGGCTGCGACGCTATTCCTGACCGACCGCCCAACTGTGGATCGCGATTTTCTGGCGAAGGCGGTGGAAATTCTGGGGCAGGATGAAATCGACGTCATAGCCGAAATCATGCTCGACTGTGCGTTGCTATCCTTCCCGCTGCAAAGCGCCGCCGCTGTAATCGAGGTGACGGAGATGCTGGCTGACGCTATCGGGTCAGTCGCATCGTGCAAGGGAGTGGTCCGACGTCAACACCTGAATGACGTCTATTCGCGGCTCAGCAACGGGACACTGATGGGGAGGTTCTAGATTGCAAGGGCAGGAGCCCTTGGCCTGCGACAGCGTAAAGCGGCGGGAGAAATGGGAATATTCATCTTCGTCAGTCCCACCATGGTTCGCCGGCGTAGCGGTGGCCCTTGAGCCAGTCGAGGTCGGGGACGAAGCCGAGGCCGGGCGCGGTGCCGACCTTCATCTTGCCATTGCTGATCTCGAGCGGGTTGCCGTCGGCCCATCGGAGCCTGGTGGCGCCACGAGTGCATTCGATCCGCGGCGTGTTGGGGATCGATGCGCCGAGCTGCTGGCTGGCGAGATTGAGCAGCAGGCCGAAGACATTGTGCAGCGTCACCGGCGTGCGGTAGATGCCCGCGAGGTCGGCAATGGCCTTGACCCCGGTGATGCCACCCGAAAGCACGATATCGGGCTGCAGGCAGTCCACCGCCTGATGGACGAGGAACGGCACCGCCTGGTCGACCAGCTCGATGTTCTCACCGGTCATGATCGGCAGGTTGGTCTGGCGCCGCAGCGCCATCCAGTTTTCCGAAAAGCCCGGCTGTAGCGGATCTTCATAGTAGAGCGGCTTGATCGGCTCGACCGCCTCGGCCACGGCGATTGCGCTCGGCGTATCGAGCTCGTTGTGGCAGTGGACGATGATGTCGATCTCATGCCCGAGATGCTCGCGGGCGAGCTCGTAGCCGCGTTTGACCTTGCGCACATCGCCCGGCGAGAGGCTCGGGACATATTGCTGCATCGGCACGTCGATGGCGTCGTGGATATCGACCTTGAAGGCGGTAAAGCCATGCGGGTCGGATTTGAGGTCCGCCGCCGCCTCGCGCCAGGCGCCTGCGTCGGTCATGTCGAAATGCGGGCAGTGCGAATAGAGCTCGATTTCGTCGCGGAAGCGGCCGCCGAGCAGCGCATGCACCGGCTGGCCGAGCAGCTTGCCGGCGAGGTCCCAGAGCGCCATGTCGATGCCCGAGAGCACCTGCATCTCGCGCCGCCGCTGCGGGAAGATGTGGAACATGTTGTGGTGGTGGACGCGGATGGCGAGGGGATCCTTGCCGACCAGTCCCAGATGCGGCAACCGGCCGCCACCCGCCGCATGCGTCTCGATCACCGCCCGGGCATGGTTGCCGTCGAGATCGCCACACTCGCCATAGCCCGAAATCCCCGCATCGGTATCGACGCGGATGAGGCAGAAGCCGCTCTCGAGCCGCATCGCCTTGATGGCGGTGATCGTGGTGAGGCCGCGCACCGGTGCTGCGGCAAGGTCTAGTTCGGTCACGTGATTTTCCCCTCGTTGCGACCATACTTTCTGAGCCGCAGCCGATTGTCACCATCCCGTCACCTTGACCTCGCCCGATTTGCGGGGTTAGTGCCGCCAACGCCCGCGCCGATAGCGACAAGGACGACCCCATGACCAAGCCCCGCCTCGCCCTCCTGCTCGCCGCCGGCCTCGCCGCGGCCGCCCTTGCCGGCTGTTCCGCCGGTGGCGGCGCGGCCCTGTCGTCCGGCCTGACGCAGCGCATGGATGCGCCGGGCGCCAGCCTCAACCGCGCCGAGGCGCTGGGCATCGTCAACCATTTCCGCGCCACCTCGGGGTCGAGCCAGCTCACCGCCGACGCTTCGCTCGACGCCACGGCGCAGAGCCTTGCCGCCGCCTATGCGCAGTCGGGCACGGCGCCCAAGAGCCCGGCCGGTGCCGCGGGGATGCGCACCAGCGCCGGCTATCCCAATTTCGCCGAGACCTTCTCGGGCTGGCGCAACTCGCCCGAGGATGCCGCTGTGCTCAACGAGCGCGGCGCCAGCAAGGCCGGCATCGGCGTCGCCTACGACCCGAAATCGACCTATGGCGTCTATTGGGTCCTGCTGCTTGGCAACTGAGCCGGAAATCCTCGACGCGCGCGGGCTCAAATGCCCGCTGCCGGTGCTGAAGATGGAAAAGCGGCTGGCCCAGGTGCCGGCCGGCCATCACCTCACCGTGCTCGCCACCGACCCGATGGCCAAGATCGACATCCCGCTGCACTGCAGGCAGAACGGCCACGACTGCACCGTCACCACCGAGGGTGACGTGCTGCGCTTTGCGATCGTGAAGGGCGCCGCCGCCTAGTTTCCCAGCGCCGCCGTCGCCATCGGCGCATAGCCCGGACGCGGGCGCGGCAGCGGGATGTCATCGACAATGATCCCGAGATCGGTCGCCTCGTAGGTGACGCCGGCAATTTCGTCGGTGAGATAGCTCGGCTGGCCCTTCAGGCCCATCGGATAGGCGGCCTCGCGCTCGGCCACATATTCCTTCGACTTCTTGCCGCAGATCAGCGGCCGCATGTCGACCGGCGCGCCCGGCTGGTTCGCCATGTTTACGACGCTCAGCCCGGTGCCGCTGACCGCGCCGGAGAGACCGCGGAGGAAGAGCTCGGCCGCCATCTCGTTGCGCTCGCGCGCCGACGAACCGCCCAGCACCACGCCCAGCAGCTGCCGGCCATTGCGGTTGACGGTGGCGACGATATTGAGGCCCGACGAGCAGACAAAGCCCGTCTTCATGCCATTGGTGCCCTGGAAATGCTCGAGCAGGCCATTGTTGGTCTCGAGGCTCGCCTTGCCCAGCTTGACCGCCTCGGTCGAGAACATCGGCAGATATTGCGGATAGTCGCGCCAGATATAGAGCGACAGCACCGCGAGATCGCGCGCGCTGGTCACCTGCTCCTCGGCATGCAGGCCATGCGGATTGACGTAGTGCGTGGCGGAGAGGCCCATGGCCTTGGCCATGGCATTCATCTCGCCCACGAACTTGTCGGTGGAGCCCGAGACGGCTTCAGCCACCGCTACGGCGATATCGTTGGCCGATTTGACCACGAGGATATAGAGCGCGTCCTTGAGGGTGATCGACGAGCCGACCGCAAGGCCGGATTTGCTCGGCGCCTGGTTCCAGGCCTTCTTGGAAATCTTGATCGGCGTATCGAGGCTGATCCGCCCCTGCGCCACCGCCGCGAAAGCCACATAGGCCGTCATCAGCTTGGTAAGCGAGGCCGGGTGCCAGGGCTTGCCGCCATCGTCATTGTAGAGCACCTCGCCCGACTGCATGTCGACGAGAAGCATCGGATTGGCGCCGACGGGGCCGGCCATGACGAGGCTGAAGACGAGAAGCGGAACGGCTAAAAAATGCCGGAGTAGATGCGCGGGCAAGGCGACTCCAGAGGCAGTATTATTTTCGAGTTGCGCCGCTTGTACCAGCGGCTCCGGGCAGGCTCAACAATGTCAGCCGAAGCTGACAGGATTTTGAAGGCCTCTCTGTCTAGAGCAAATCGGGCACATTGTTGGCGACGCGCCAGCGAAAGAGCAGCGTCCGCCGCGGCTCGGGCATGCGCTCGTCGAGCACCATCATGGCCTGCATGCCATCGATGCGGAAGGTGCGGAAATCACTGCGCAATGTGCACCAGGCCACGAGCGACTGGTGGTTCTCGAAATAGCCCAGCGCCACCGGATAGGCGACCCGCTCGGTGACATCGCCCTTCTTGTCGCGATAGCTGAGCCGGATCTGCCGTTCCTCGCGCATGGCGCGGCGGAGATCGGCCAGCGGGTTGTTCATCGTCAGATGGTAGGGCGGCACGGCAAAGAGCCCCACCGATTCCATCTCGCCGCGCCGCTCCGGCGGCAGCACGGCGGAAATCTTGGAGGTGGCGTCGCGGGCGGTGCGGGCCATCTCGCGGTCCGGCCCCTGCATCAGGGTGCGCAGGCCGAGCACCAGCGCTTCCACCTCTTCATCGGTGAACATCAGCGGCGGCATGAAATAGTCGGCGCGGAGCTGGAAGCCGATGCCGGCCTCGCCGTCGATGGCCGCGCCCATCGACTTGAGCGTTTCGATATCGCGGTAGAGCGAGCGCAGCGAAACGCCCATTTCCTCGGCCAGAACCGCCCCGGCCACCGGCCGCCGGCGGCGGCGCAGGGCCTGCATCAGGGCCAGTAATCGTTCGGATCGCTTGGCCACTGGGTCGTTCTCCTGCTGACAAAATCGGGCGGCGCGGACGCCTAACCTCGTGCAACATCAGACACAAGGAGACCTGCAATGACAACCATCGTGACCCTGCTGACGGAAGGCTTTGCGGACTGGGAGACGACCCTGCTCAACGCCGTGGCGCATGCCTTCTACAAGCTCGATGTGCGCTATGCGACGCCGGACGGCAAGCCGGTGACTTCGGCGGGCGGAATGCGGGTGATGGCGGACCTCGCCATGGCCGAGATCGACGTCGAAGCCATTGATGCGATTGTGTTTTGTGGTGGCACGGCGTGGCAGTCGCCGGGGGCGCCGGATATCGCCAGGCTCGCGAGGGCAGCCACCAGGAAAGGCCGCGTCGTGGCCGGCATCTGCGACGGCACGGTGGCGCTGGCGCGCACCGGCCTCCTCGACGACATCGCCCATACCAGCAACGGCGCCGGCTATCTCGATGTCACTGATTACAAAGGCAAATCGCACTATCGCGACGTGCCGCACGCGGTCACCGACGGCCGTATCATCACGGCCCCGGGGACCGCTCCGGTGAGCTTCATGGAGGCGGTGATGAAGGCGCTCGGCAAGGGCGACGACGACCTCGCCTACTATGTCGGATTGCACGCCGCGCAGTTCAAAAAGGCGGCGTGAACCGGGTCCTCGCCGTATGGATGAACGACGGATGAACGGGTTCCGGGACGCGGATTGCGCCGGAACCCGCTATATGGGCACCCCTAGTCACATTCAGTAACCGTGTCTATATTAGTGACCATGACAACCACACCATTCCAGGGGCGACCCGTGAAGAAGGATCCCGGCACTGCCGAAACCTGCAACGCGATGGGCGACATCCTCAATCGCATCGGCGACAAGTGGAGCGTGATGATCGTGGGTTACCTGACCCACAAGACCATGCGCTTCAATGAACTCCGCCACGCCATCGGCGGCATCAGCCAGCGCATGCTGACGCTGACGCTGCGCAACCTTGAGCGTGACGGCCTCGTCACGCGCACCGTCTATCCCGAAATTCCGCCGCGCGTCGAATATGCGCTGACCGAGCTCGGCCGCACGCTGACCGATCCGCTCGATGCTCTGTGGAACTGGGCCGCCCAGCACCAGCAGGCGGTCAAGGAAGCGCGCTACATCTACGACACCACCCATGGCGTCGAAGAGGAGGACCGGCCGGCCGAACGCCGCTACGCCGGCGCCGTCCGCTAGATGCGGGTGGCGACGCGCAGCTCGCTGCGCGCTGACCTCGAAACCCTCGGCCTGAAGTCGGGGGACTCCGTCCTCGTCCATGCTGCCCTGCGCAAGGTCGGCCCCGTCGCCGGCGGCGCCGACATGATCATCGCGGCGCTGCGCGATGCCGTCGGCCCGCAGGGCACGGTGCTGGCCTATGCCGACTGGCAGGGCATGGACGGCGCGCTGGCCGACGACGCGGTCTTCAACGACCCCGCCATCCGCCCTGATATCCCGGCCTTCGATCCGAAAACCTCGCGCGCCACCCGCGACAACGGCGCCTTCCCCGAACTGCTGCGGACCACCCCGGGCGCGCTGCGCTCGGGCAGCCCCGGCGCCTCCTGCGTCGCCCTTGGCGGCCGCGCCGAATGGTTCGTCGCCGACCACGCGCTCGACTATGGCTATGGCCCGGACTCGCCTTTCGGCGAACTGGTGGCGGCCGAAGGCAAGGTGCTGATGCTGGGCGCTCCGCTCGACACCATGACCCTGCTGCACCATGCCGAGCACCTGGCACAGATCCCCGGCAAGCGGGTCATCCGCTACGAGGCGCCGATTCTCGTCCATGGCGAGACCGTGTGGCGGCAGTTCGAGGAATTCGACACCGGCAACCCCGTGGTCGCGACCCTGCCGGACGACTATTTCGCCCTGGTAGTCGAGGGGTTTCTCGCCGCCGGCGGCGGCGTCCGCGGACGCGTCGGCGCCGCAGACTGCGTGCTGGTCCCGGCGGCGGAGATGGTTGCCTATGGGGTGGAGTGGCTGGAGAGCCGGTTCCGGAAGTAGCTCTGCGCCCCCTCCACCGGCTTCGCCGGTCCCCCTCCCCCGCTTTGCGGGTGAGGATCACGGAGAGATCGCGCCG
>DASWWF010000032.1:0-1899 GCA_036401035.1 Devosia sp. | reverse complement strand
TCGCTGGTTGCCGGCAGCATGTTCGGCATCTGGCGCGGCTATGACCCGGCGCTCTATTCGCCCGCGACATTTGTCGAGGCGCATCAGGGGGCGGTGCGGGGGCTCAATATGTTGTTGCCGGCGATGGCCATCGCCGGGCTGGTGCTGACCGTGGTGCTGGCGATCCTGGGGCGATCCAAACCAACGGCTCTCTGGCTCTACATCGCCGCAGCCGTGGCGATCGTCATCGGTGGCGCCATCACGCGGCTGGGCAACCAGCCGATCAACGAGGTGGTGATGGCTTGGACGCCGACGAGCCTGCCGGACAATTGGACCGCGCTGCGCGACAGCTGGTGGGGCTGGCATCTGGCCCGGCTGGCGGTCACCATCGGGGCCGAACTGCTGCTGATCGCCGCGGTGTTCGCCGACCGGGAGGGTTGACTGTTTCATCGTTAATATCCGATGGTGCCGCCGCGGCCGCTCCCTGGCCGCGATTGCACACATTTTGACAGTCGGTTGGGCACGTCCGGATGGACGGCTCTCGGCCGGCCAACGATACGGAACAGCACCATGGAATATCGGCGTCTCGGGAAATCGGGCCTCAAGGTCAGCGAGCTGAGCTTTGGGTCGTGGGTGACCTTCTCCAAGCAGGTCGACGGCAGCGATGCGGTGAGCCTGATGGGCTATGCCTATGACCAGGGCGTCAATTTCTTCGACAATGCCGAAGGCTATGAGCAGGGCCGGTCCGAGATCGTGATGGGCGAGGCGCTGAAGACGCTGGGCTGGAGCCGCGACAGCTTTGCGGTGAGCTCGAAAGTGTTCTGGGGCGGCACCAAGCCGACGCAGAAGGGCCTCAGCCGCAAGCACGTGACCGATGCGGCCAACGCGGCGCTCAAGCGCCTGCAGGTCGACTATCTCGACCTCTATTTCTGCCACCGCCCGGACGTCGAGACGCCGATCGAAGAGACGGTGTGGGCGATGCACAACCTCATCACCCAGGGCAAGGTGCTCTACTGGGGCACGTCGGAATGGAACGCGCAACAGTTGACCGAGGCTTACGCCGTCGCCCGCCGCGAGCACCTGACGCCGCCGACGATGGAACAGCCGCAGTACAACATTTTCGAGCGGCAGAAGGTCGAGGGCGACTACATGCCCATCTACGAGATGGGCCTGGGCACCACGATCTGGTCGCCGCTGGCCTCGGGCGTGCTGACCGGCAAGTACCAGAACGGCATTCCGGCCGACAGCCGCATGAACCTGCCCGGCTATGAATGGCTCAAGGAGCAGTGGGAGAGCCCCAAGGGCAAGGACCGGCTCGAAAAGATCGGCAAGCTGGGCAAGCTCGCCGACGAAATCGGCGTGCCGCTGGCGCAGCTCGCCATCCTCTGGTGCCTCAGGAACCCGAACGTCTCGACGGTGATTTTGGGCGCGAGCCGGCTGAGCCAGCTCAAGGACAATCTCGCCGCGCTCGAGCATCGCGCCAAGGTGACCGACGAAGTGATGGCGAAGATCGACGAGATCGCCGGCAACAAGCCGGCCGCGCCGCAGCGCTTCTGACGGTCGGCTCAAGCGAAAGCGGGAGGCGCCCTGCCCCGGGCGCCTTTCGCGTTTCTAGAAGCCGATACCGCCGTCGCGGCCGGTCTGGCCGCGGTGGCGGAGGAAGTGGTCGGCCAGCGTCACCGCCATCATGGCCTCGCCAATGGGCACGGCGCGGATGCCGACGCAGGGATCGTGCCGGCCCTTGGTGATGACTTCGGTGTTCTCGTTGGCGGTGGTTACCGTCTCGCGCGGGGTGATGATCGACGAGGTCGGCTTCACGGCGAAACGCACGACGATCGGGTCGCCGTTGGAGATGCCGCCGAGAATACCGCCGGCATGGTTGGACTTGAAGGTGGGCCCGGCATTGCCGGCGCGCATCTC
>DASWWF010000031.1:0-5543 GCA_036401035.1 Devosia sp. | reverse complement strand
CGGGGCCGCCCGGAGCGAACACCGTCACCTGCCCGTCGAACATCGACACCGCCCCCGAGACCAGCGCCTTGCCGGCCGCCGCAGAGGCATCCGCCGCGATCTTGCGGGTGGTGAAATTGTCGGTGCCGTCGAGGGCGAGATCGTAGTCGGCGACCAGCGCGGCATTGTCCGCCGAGAGCCGCAATACTTGCGGCACGATGGTCACGAACGGATTGATCGCCGCCACGAATGCCTTGGCCGATTCCACCTTGGTGGTGCCGGTCCCGGCGCTGGTGTGGATGATCTGGCGCTGCAGGTTCGAGAGGCTGACCGTGTCGTCATCGACCACCCCGATGGTGCCGACACCGGCCGCCGCCAGATAGGCGATCACCGGCGAACCGAGCCCGCCGGCGCCGATCACCAGGACTTTCGCCGCCTTCAGCCGCTGCTGGCCCTCCCCGCCGATGCCCTTGAGCACCAGATGGCGGGCATAGCGGCGGGTTTCCTCGGGCGACAGCGCCATCACTTGTCCAGCGGCACCGCGATGAAGCGCCGGTCGGGGCCCTCGAAGCCGAACGGATAGACCGAGATGATGGCCACGCGCGGGGCGGGCACCGCATCGATGTCGGCCATGGTGAACACGCCGTAGACCCGATAGTCCATCGCACAGCCGCGCGACCTGGGCACCTTGCCGGTGTCGCGGGTGATCTCGGCGCCATCGACACGCAGGACGAAGCCCTTGGTCTGGTTGTCGATGATGGCGCAGTCCTCGCTCGGCGGCAGGTCGAAGACCTCGATGTCGAGCAGGCTCTCGCTCTGCACCGGGTCAAGGCCATAGCCCGGCGTGCCGAAGCGCAGGCTGTAGGCCGCCGCATCGGGTTCGCCATCGGCATTGATGGCCATCGCCATGGCGGGGAAGTCGATGCCGTTCTGGGTGAGCAGGCCGGCCGCCTTCGCGGCGGCGTCGGCCCGGACGCCGGCGATGCGCGCATCCTCGCTGTCGTCGCGGACGCGGATCGGCGAGCCCAGCCATTTGTCCGCAGGCAGGTCGATCACATAGATGTTGGAATAGGGAAAGCCGGAGCCGTCCTGGACGCCGAATTCCTCGAAGGCGAAGTAGCGCCCGTCGTCGGAAAAGCCGATGGCGTCGAATTGCGCCCTGTCGCCCGCGAGTGCGGGCGCAGCCAGGCCCAGACTAGCGGCCAGTAGAACCGTGGCCCTTGTCGCCGCGTTCGGTGTCATCGAGCGTCTCCTGTTCAGCAAAGGATACAGCAGTTACCGGGGCGACGACCATCTGCGCGATGCGGTCGCCACGGCGGACCTCGAAGGGCACGTGCCCGTGATTGATGAGCATCACCTTGACCTCGCCGCGATAGTCGGCGTCGACAGTGCCGGGGGCGTTGAGCACGGTGACCGCATGCTTGGCGGCGAGTCCGGACCGGGGCCGGATCTGGGCCTCGAACCCTTCCGGCAGCGCAATGGCAAAGCCGGTCGGGATCATGGCGGTGCGGCCCGGTGCGATCGTCACCACCTCGTCAGGCCCGAGCGCGGCGGGGAGGTCCACTCCCGCCGCGCCAGCCGTCTGTTGCCGCGGGGCAACCAGGCCCCGGCCGTGCTCGAACCAGCGAAATGCGATCTCGAGCCGGCCGGTCATGGCTTAGTTCACCCGCACGGTGGCGTAGAGTTCGGGCGGCAGGTTCACGGTGCCGTTGATCAGGTCCATGAACGGGATCACGATCTCGGCGGCATTGCCGGTCTTGGTCATGTTGGTGTCGATCACTTCCTTGCCCTTGATCCGGATGGTGATCGAGTGGCCGTCGAAGAACTGCTCCATCATGGCCTTGGTCTCGGCGTCCTGGCCTTCGGTGCCCAGCTCGCCCTTCATGTCTTCGGTGGTGAAGGAGACCTTCACGACGCCCGGCGACACGACTTCGAACTTGGCGCCGTCATCGTCGGCGTCATCGCCGTTGAGTTCGGCGAACGGGCCTTCGGCGACCAGCACGCAGGTGGCCGAGCCATCGGCATTCTCGGTCAGGGTCGCGCCTTCTTCTTCGCAGAAGCCTTCCGACGAGTCCGAGGATTCCGAGCCGGCGCCCGCCTTGACCATGGAATAGATGTCGGCGCCCATCACCGAAGTGGTGGTGGATTTGCCGGTGGTTTCGGTCAGGACGTCGATCTCCATGGTGACGTCCATGCAGCCGGCGAGGCCGACCGTCAGCGCCAGGATACCGGCGACTTTACCGAGGATATTGAGTGACATGAGGTTCTCCCTGAACAGGGCTGCCTCGCTAATGCCCGCTAGATGAACGCCACCTGAATGCCCGTTCAGCTGAGGATTCGCCAGAGCACCAGCGCGCCGACCACAACAATCAGCCACAGCCACCAGACCGAACGCGGCTTCTTGCGCTCGGCGTGGAAATCGTCGAGCGCGGCCTCGGCCTTGTCGATGATCGCCGGCAGCCTGCCGATGGCATTGGCGCCGGTGCGGAGATGCTCGGCGAGATCCTCGAGCCGGCCCAGCGGCCCGGCCTCGCGGCGGACGAAGTCGCCGACCACCGGCTCGGACACCGCCCAGATGTCGAGATCGGGATCGAGCGCGCGGGAGACGCCTTCGACCAGCACCATCGACTTCTGCAGCAGCACCAGTTCGGGCCGCGCCTGCATGTCGAAGAGTTCGGTGGTGGCAAAGAGCTGGCCGAGGACCTTGGCCATCGAGATGTCGCGGGCGGTGCGGCCCTGCAGCGGCTCGCCGATCGAGCGCAGGGCCAGCGCGAAATCGTCGACCGACTGGTGCCGCGGCACATAGCCGATCTCGAAATGCCGCTCGGCGATCATCCGGTAATTGCGGGTGATGAAGCCATAGAGAATGTCGGCGAGGAACCGCCGCTCGGCCCGGGTGATGCGCCCCATGATGCCGAAATCGACCGCGATGATATTGCCGGTTTTCGGGTCGGCGAACAGATTGCCCGGATGCATGTCGGCGTGGAAGAAGCCGTCGCGGATGGCGTGCCTGAGGAAGCTCTGGAGGAGCTTGCGCGCCAGTTCCTTGCGATCGAGCCCGGCCGCGTCGAGCGCCGCGAGGTCGCGGATCGGGATGCCCTCGACCCAGCTGGTGGTCAGTACGGTCTCGGCGGTGTGGTCCCAGCTGATATCGGGAACCACGAAGCCTTCGTCCTTCTCGATGTTCTGCTTGAACTCCGAGATCGCGGCTGCTTCGAGCCGCAGGTCGAGTTCGAGCCTGGCCGAACGGTCGAGCGTCTTGACCACATCCGTCGGCCGCAGGCGCCGCAGCTCGCGCGCAAACCGCTCGGCGAGGCGGGCACCGGCATAATAGCTTTCAATATCGGCTCGGAACCGCCGCTTGACGCCGGGCCGGAGAATCTTGACCGCCACCGTGCGCCGGCCGTTGCGATCGTCGAGCACAGCCTTGTGCACCTGGGCGATGGAGGCGGCCGCGATGGGAGCCGAGAGCTCCTTGAGGTCGGCGGCCCGCTCGTGCAGCGCCTCGACCAAGAGGCCCGGCACCAGCGCCGGGTCGAACGGCTCCATCTTGTCCTGGAGGGCCGAGAGGTCCGCGGCCACCTCGATCCCCACGATATCGGGCCGCGTGCCCAGCGTCTGGCCGAATTTCACATAGGTCGGCCCCAGCCGGTTCAGCGCCCGCGTCAGCCGCTCGACCCGGCCGGTCCGCTTGACCGAACCGCGTTCGAGCAGGCGCCCCACGGAGATGCCGAAGCGCAGCGAGGGCGGCAAAGCCGCATTGTCGACGATCGAGAGCGCGCCTTCGCGCGCCAGCACGAAGCCCGCGCGGGCGAGGCGGAAATAGGCTGGAAGACTCATATTCTTTCGCCCATCGGCTCAGAGCTTCCAGGCGGTGTGCAGGGCAGCGATGTTGCCGGTGAAGGCGGTGTGCGTCACCCGCTTGAACCCGGCCCCGGCGATCATCTGGGTGAAACGCTCCGGCGTGGGGAACTTGCGGATGGATTCGACCAGATACTGGTAGGGCTGCGCATCGCCGGTGACCCACTTGCCCATCGGCGGGATCAGCTTGTCGGAGAAGAGCTTGTAGGTCTCGTCGAGCAGCGGCACGTCGACCTGGCTGAATTCGAGCACCAGGAGCTTGCCGCCGCGCTTGAGAACCCGGTGCGCTTCCCTGAGCGCCTTCTCGATCCGCGGCACGTTCCTGATGCCGAAGGCGATGGTGTAGGCGTCGAAATAGTCGCTCTCGAACGGCAGCTCTTCGGCATTGGCCTCGACGAATTTCACCTGGTCCGGGAAACGCCAGCCCTTGGCGCGCTCGGCGCCCACGCGCAGCATGTCGGAGTTGATGTCCGAGACGGTGACCTCGGCATAACCCACCGAGGCATTGATGATGCGCTCGGCCACGTCGCCGGTGCCGCCCGCCATGTCGAGCACGCGATAGGGCAGCTTGCCGGTCTTGGGCGGCGCCAGCCGGGCGACCATCGCGTCCTTCCAGAGCCGGTGCACGCCACCGCTCATCAGGTCGTTCATCAGGTCATAGCGATCGGCCACGGCGTGGAACACGTCGTTGACCATGCCCTGCTTGGCTTCGAGCGGCACGGTCCGCTCGCCGAAATGCGTGGTTTCGCTCATGCGCGGGCTCCTAACTTGGCCGCGTTATAGCGGAGGCGTGAAGGAGTGGCTATCGGGCAAGGGGGCGCAGGATTTCCAACTGCGGCATTCCGCGCCCCTCTCTTGCGATTTCTAAGGTTTAGCCTTCGGCTAAAGCCAAGAAATCGCTTTCTCCCCCGCAAGGGGGGAGAGGGGTGGAGAGATCGTGCCACAGCGCCCTCTCTCCCCCTGCGGGAGAGAAAGCGAGGTCTTGGACTTAGCTCTTGCTAAGTCCTTAGCCGAGCAAGAGAGGGGCGCGGGGTGCCTGCAACCTTGCGCCGGTCGAAAACTCCCGCCACATATCTCGTCCCCACCCCGGAGGTCCCCATGCCTGAATTGCCAGAAGTCGAGACGGTGCGGCGGGGGCTGGCGCCGCTGGTGGAGGGCGCGCGGATCGAAAAGGTGACGCTCAACCGCAAGGACCTGCGGTTTCCCTTCCCGAAGAACTTTGTCCGCGAACTCGAAGGCGCCACCATCGAAAGCACCGGGCGGCGGGCCAAATATCTGCTGTTCCGCCTCTCGACGGGAAAAACCTGGCTCAGCCATCTGGGCATGACCGGCAGCTTCCGCTTCGCCGAACTCAAGTTCAAGGAACCGAGCCGCTATTACGAGCCGGCAGTGGACGAAAAGCACGATCATGTCGTCATGGACCTGGAGACCCGGTCCGAGGGGCGGCTGAAACTCATCTATTCGGACGCCCGCCGTTTCGGCTTCATGGACCTCTTCGAGAAGGAAGAAGACTCTCCCTATCTGGAGGGGCTCGGACCGGAGCCGCTGGGCAATGCCTTCATTGCCGAAGAAATGGCCGAGCGCTTCAAGGGCAAGAAGGCGCCGATGAAGGCGGCGCTGCTCGACCAGCGCGTCGTCGCGGGTCTGGGCAATATCTATGTCAGCGAGGCGCTGCACCGCGCGCACATCCTGCCCACGCTGGC
>DASWWF010000030.1:0-2563 GCA_036401035.1 Devosia sp. | reverse complement strand
TCGGTGAAGCGCTGCTCGATCGGATAGGCGGTGAAATGGCCGTTGAGCCCGAGGATCTTGCTCAGCAGCTCGGCACGAAAGCCGTTCATCACCGACATGACGACGATCAGCGTCGCCACGCCGATGGCGACGCCGGTGAGGGTCAGCGCAGCGATGACCGAAATGAACGCGTCCTTGCGGCGGGCGCGCAGATAGCGGCCCGCGATCAGGAATTCGAAGCGGGAGAACGGACCGCTGGTTGCTGCCGGATCGGACGCGGGGACGGTCAAATGGTGTCCAGCCGCTGCGGTTCGATCAGCCCGATCAGCCGCTTGACCGCATCGCCGACCGGCAGCGTCTCGCGCTCGCCCGACTTGCGGTGCTTGATCTCGACCTGCCCCTCCCTGAGGCCGCGCGGGCCGATGATGAGCTGGTACGGGATGCCCACGAGGTCGGCCGTGGCGAACTTGCCGCCGGCGCCCTGGTCGCGGTCGTCATAGAGCACGTCGATACCCGCGGCCTTGAGCTCGGCATAAGCCTTCTCGCTGGCCCCGTCGCTCTCGGCGTCGCCGACCTTGAGATTGATGACAACGGCTTCGAACGGCGCGACCGAGACCGGCCAGACGATGCCGGCATCGTCGTGGAAGGCTTCGATGATGGCGGGCACAAGGCGCGTCGGCCCGATGCCGTACGATCCCATCTGCACTTCGACATCCTTGCCGTCGGGACCGGTGACGGTCGCCTTCATCGGCTTGGAGTATTTGGTGCCGAAGTAGAAGATGTGGCCGACTTCGATGCCGCGGGCCGAGACCTGCTTGTCGGCCGGCACTTCGGCGAACTTGGCCGCGTCGTGCATTTCTTCAGTCGCCGCGTAGAGCGACGTCCAGTCCTTGATGATCGGCTCGAGATCGCCGCGGAAGTCGGTGTCGGGACCCGGGATGGGCTTTTCGACCATGTCGGCATGGGTGAACACCGCGCTCTCGCCGGTATCGGCGAGCACGATGAACTCATAGCTGAGGTCGCCGCCGATGGGGCCGCTGTCGGCGCGCATCGGAATGGCGGTCAGGCCCAGGCGGCGGAAGGTGCGGAGATAGGCCACGAACATGCGCTGGAAGGCTTTGACCGCGCCCTCGCGATCGATGTCGAACGAATAGGCGTCCTTCATCAGGAATTCGCGGCTGCGCATGGTGCCGAAGCGCGGACGCACCTCGTCCCGGAACTTCCACTGGATGTGGTAGAGGTTGAGCGGCAGGTCCTTGTAGGACTTCACATAGGTGCGGAAGATGTCGGTGATCATCTCCTCGTTGGTCGGGCCGTAGAGCATCTCGCGCTCCTTGCGGTCCTTGAGGCGCAGCATCTCGTCGCCATAGGCGTCATAGCGGCCGCTCTCGCGCCACAGGTCAGCCGACTGCAGCGTCGGCATCAGCAGCTGCACGGCGCCGGAGCGATCCTGCTCCTGCTCGATGATGCGGACGATCTTGTTGAGCACCTTGAAGCCGAGCGGCAGCCAAGAGTAGCTCCCGGCAGCCTGCTGCTTGATCATGCCGGCACGCAGCATCAGCTGGTGCGAGATGATCTCGGCCTCCTTCGGCGTCTCTTTCAGGACGGGAAGGAAATAGCGGGAGAGACGCATGGATACTCCTCGTGCGTGCGCCGGATTCGTGAGCTTTCCTATAGCGCACAGCGGCAAAGAGAGGGAACCGCATTTCGGGGCGAAACTGGGGCAGGATAAGGCTTAGGCACGGGCGAAAAATGCTCATCCCGGCGGCAGTTTCCGCCTATGTGAAAATGCAAGAGCAGCCATGCAGAATCTGCGTGACAGACCCAGAATCCATTGTTAGGGTCCGGCGCAATAAGAACACAGGCAACCACAAGTTGCCGGACGTCGACAACGTCAAGGGAGGAGCGTTGGCTGCCGCTTAACTGCGTGCCTAAGACCAGCGTATTGTCGAAAAACTCCATCAAAGCAGGGCTTCGGCCCTGCTTTTTTCATTTTCGCGGCATGCATGCCGGCGGGGGAGGAAACCGTGGCGACAGCAGACGATCTGCGACGGATTGCCCTCTCGCTCGAGGGCACCACCGAGGCCCCGCATTTCGATCGGGCGGCGTTCAAGGTCAAGCGCATCTACGTGACCCTCGCGGCAGATGGCCGCACCGCGAACCTCAAGCTCACCCCCGACGAGCAGGAGTTCAAGACCATGATGGCGCCCGAATTGTTCACGGCCATCGACAATGGCTTCGGCCGGCAGGGCTGGACCACCATCACGCTGGCGGCGGCGACGGAAGACGAATTGAAGGCGGCGCTCGACATGGCCTATGCCCACGCCACCGGACCGGCAGGGAAATAGGGAGACGACGATGGCGGTGAGCGGCAGAGCGGTGGTGGTGCATGCCCCGCATCACCTGGAACTGGAGACGCGCGAGACCCCTGCCCCCGGACCGGGCCAGGTGATGGTTCGCGTGCAGGCCGGCGGCATCTGCGGCTCGGACCTCCACTACTATCACAATGGCGGATTCGGCACGGTCCGCATCAAGGCGCCGATGGTGCTGGGGCATGAACTGGCAGGCGTGGTCGAGGCCGTCG
>DASWWF010000029.1:0-3327 GCA_036401035.1 Devosia sp. | reverse complement strand
TCGCGTCGCCTGCATCGCCGCGCCCAGCCACGGCCAGGCCGCCCCCGACTGTCCCTGCGCCTCGCCCCATGGATGGAAATGATCCGAACACTTCGCGCAATCGAAGCCCGCCGCCTCGGCGGCCCGCACCAGCTCCAGCAGTTCTAAGGGCGAGAACTGCTCATGCGACGCGTGATAGCCGATCCTTGGACTCATGTGCGCTGACACCGCTTTTCGGCGCAGGTGGGTCCGGAAGTTTTCGCCACTGACATCGTTTCCATTTCACTGCTCGGGGGCCGGTCCGGTCCATCCAACCTCCACAGCCCGATCCGGTTCCACCGCCTCCCCTTGCCCGGCTGCCGCATTTCGTGCCACATTGCGGCACCGCTAACCGCCCTGAGCTGCTTGGTTTTCGGGCTGCCAAAACGTTTTGGGACCAAAACGTTTTGGGAATCAGGGCGAAAGCGGGCGCCAAGGGGCCGGAAGAGTTCCGCGACGGGTGGGTTTTTCTGTCAGCGGCAGTGCCGGCACCGGCGCCAAAAAAGACTATCCCCCGGCTCGAGCGGCCGGTGCGGACCAAGACATCTGTGCCATGGGAGGACTACATGCACAAATATCTACTGGCGGGCGTTTCCGTCATCGCTCTCTCGTTCTCGGCCGCGCAGGCCCAGGAACTGAAGTATCCCAAGGGCGAGGGCGCCTTCAGCTGGGATGCGCTGCAGGCTTTTGCCGATGCGCACAAGGATCTGTCGGGCCAGAAGCTCACCGTCTGGGGGCCGTGGCGTGAAGGCGGCGACCAGGAGCAGTTCCTGACCGTGCTCGCCTATTTCGAGGAAGCCACCGGCGTCGACGTCGAATACGGTTCGTCCGAGAACTACGAGCAGCAGGCGCAGATCGACGCCGCAGCGGGCTCCTCGGCGAACATCACCATCCTGCCGCAGCCGGGTCTGCTTGCAGACATGGCCTCCAAGGGCTACCTGACGCCGCTGGGCGACGCCATGAAGGCCCGCGTCGAGGCCGAGCACGCCGCCGGTTCCTCGTTCGTGAGCCTGGGCACCTACAACGATGCCTCCGGCGCGCCGACCTTCTACGCCATTCCCTACAAGTCGGACCTCAAGTCGCTGGTCTGGTACTCGCCGGACAACTTCGCCGATGCCGGCTACGAAGTCCCGCAGACCTATGAGGACCTCAAGGCCCTGACCGAAAAGATCGTCGCCGACGGCAACACGCCGTGGTGCATCGGTCTGGGTTCGGGCGGCGCCACCGGCTGGCCGGCCACCGACTGGGTGGAAGACCTCATGCTGCGCATGAACACGCCGGAAGACTATGACGCCTGGGTCAAGAACGATCTCAAGTTCAACGATCCCAAGGTCGTCGCCGTGCTCGAGGAATTCGGCTGGTTCGCCAAGGACGACAAGAAGGTCGCCGGTGGCACCGCCGCGGTCGGCACCACGGACTTCCGCGAGAGCCCGCTGGGCCTCTTCGCCGTCCCGCCGGCGTGCTACATGCACCACCAGGCTTCGTTCATCCCGTCCTTCTTCCCGGAAGGCACCGTGCTGGGCGAAGACGCCGACTTCTTCTACTTCCCGGCTTCCACCGCCAAGGATCTCGGCAAGCCCGTGCTCGGCGCTGGTACTCTGGCCACCATCACCAAGGACAGCCCGGCTGCCCAGGCCTTCATCGACTTCCTGATGAACCCGATTTCGAACGAAATCTGGATGGCCCAGTCCGGTTTCCTCTCCACCCTCAAGGCCGCCAATACCGAGACCTACGGTAACGCGACGCTCAAGGGCGAAGGCGAGATCCTGCTCAATGCCACCACCTTCCGTTTCGACGGCTCCGACCTGATGCCGGGCGCGGTGGGTGCGGGTTCGTTCTGGACCGGCATGGTCGATTTCGTCGGCGGCAAGTCCGCCCAGGAAGTCGCCGACGGCATCCAGTCCTCGTGGGACGCCATCAAATAAGCTGAGCTGACCTCAGTGCATTCCGACCCGGCGCCACTGGCGCCGGGTCCACGAACAAGTCACATTGGCGACAAGCGCCATTTCGGTTTTCCTTGGGGAGGGGCGGCCTCGTGACCGACATCATTCAGCAGATCATCGGCGCATTGATTGCCATCGCTGTCGCGCTTGGCGGCACGGTGGCCTATTTCTGGGGCACCAACTGGCTGCTCGACAAGTTCCTGTCGTCGCCCGACGCCCTGAGCGGCTCGGAAATGACGCGGCGGGACAACCTGCGCAGCCAGATCCGGCCCTGGCTCTTCCTGGCCCCGGCGCTGCTGTTTCTCGCCGTCTATCTCGTCTACCCGGTGATCGAAACCTTCCGCCTCAGCTTCTTCGACAAGACCGGCCGCAACTTTGTCGGCTTTTCCAACTATTTCTGGCTCTTCGGCGACGGCAATTTCCACCAGTCGGTGTTCAACAACATCCTCTGGCTGATCATCGTGCCGAGCCTTGCCACCGCCTTCGGCCTCGTCATCGCCGTGCTGGCCGACCGGCTCTGGTGGGGCAATATCGCCAAGTCGCTGGTGTTCATGCCCATGGCCATCAGCTTCGTCGGCGCCTCGGTGATCTGGAAGTTCGTCTACGACTATCGCGGTGACGCCGAAAGCCAGATCGGCGTGCTCAACGCGCTCGTGACCTTCTTCGGCCTGCCGCCGCAGGCCTGGATCACCATTCCGTTCTGGAACTCGATCCTCTTGATGATCATCCTCGTCTGGATCCAGACCGGCTTTGCCATGGTCATCCTCTCGGCCGCCCTGCGCGGCGTTCCCGAGGAGACGCTGGAAGCGGCCCGCATCGACGGCGCCAACGGCTTCCGCATCTTCTTCGACATCATGATCCCGCAGATCTGGGGCACCATCGTCGTGGTCTGGACCACCATCACCATCGTCGTGCTGAAGGTCTTCGACATCATCTTCGCCATGACCAACGGCCAGTGGGACACCGAGGTGCTGGCCAACCTCATGTTCAAGTGGATGTTCGTCAATTTCGACTACGGCCGGGGCTCCTCCATCGCCGTGATCATCATGCTGGCCGTGCTGCCGATCATGATCTGGAACATCCGCCGCGCCAACGCTGAAGAGGGGACCCGCTGATGACCACCGCAGTCGAAACGGCCACCGTCGCCCGCCCCGCCGCCAACGCGGTCAAACTCGATATCGGCAAGCTCTTCACCCACCTGGCGCTGCTGTTCCTGGTGATCCTCTGGACCTTCCCCACCGCGGGCCTCTTGATCTCGTCGCTGCGCGACAAGGATCAGCTCGCCGTCTCGGGCTGGTGGACGGCGCTCTCCACCTCCACCTCGCTCGGCGTCACCCGCATCGGCACCGCCGACGCGCAGGTCGAA
>DASWWF010000028.1:0-4325 GCA_036401035.1 Devosia sp. | reverse complement strand
GCTCAGCACGCGCATATAGGCGCCCGGCCGGAGGGCCTTGGCGAAACGCTTGACCCAGCGCGGGTCGCCCAGCTTGCGGCCCAGCGTGGCGCAGGGGGTGCGGTGGTAGGTGACCTCGAGCAGCACCGCGCCGAGCTGCAGGCGGTCGCCGATGGCGAGGTTTTCGCCGTCGAGCCCGCCGATGGTGAGGTTCTCCCCGAACGTCCCGGGCGGGAAGGGGCCGACGGAGTCGGCCCACCAGTCATAGTCGGACTGCAGGTAGATATAGACGGCCTGGTCGCGGCCGCCATGATGCTTCTTGTCCAGCACGGCGTCGCCGAGCACGCCCATCTCGTCGATCATCACCGGGCCGGTACGCGGCAGCTTGACGATGCCGGTGGGCGTGGCGCTGCCGGGCAGCACTTCGGGCGAACCGATATTGACCGAGAGCAGCGTGGGCATCAGCTCTCCCGCGTGGCGAAGAAGCGCACGGTGGCGCGAAGTCCGTCGGCCTCGGGCCCCAGCGCGGTGAGCGCCGTCAGCGCATCGTGCACCAGTTCGCCCAGCCGCCGACGGGCCGGTTCGATGCCCCACAGCGCCACCAGCGTCTGCTTGCCGGCCCCCGCATCCTTGCCGGTGGCTTTGCCCATCTGCTCGGGGGTGGCGGTGACGTCGAGCAGGTCGTCGGCGAGCTGGAAGGCGGCGCCGGCCTTTTCGGCATAGACGGTGAGGTCGCCCAGCTGCGTCTCGCTGGCGCCGCCGATGGTGGCGCCCATCAGCACGGCGGCGCGGATCAGGGCGCCGGTCTTCATCGCTTGCATCTGGGCAATGGCGCGGTCATTGAGGCGACTTGTCTCGCCCTCGATATCGCGCATCTGGCCACCCACCATGCCGCCGGCACCAGCGCCGGAGGCGAGCAGGGCCACGAGCCGCGCCCGAATGCCCGGATCGGCATGGCCGACGGAGGCGAGAAGCTGGAAGGCATGGGTCAGCAGCGCATCGCCGGCTAGGATGGCGGTGGCGTCGTCATAGGCCTTGTGCACCGTGGGCTGGCCACGGCGCAGGTCGTCGTCGTCCATGGCCGGCAGGTCGTCGTGGACCAGCGAGTAGCAATGGATCATCTCCACCGCCAGACCGGCGGGCAGGGTAGCTTCGGCCGCCACGCCGAAGGTGGCGGCGGCCTGGCGCACCAGCAGCGGCCGCAAGCGCTTGCCGCCGTTGAGGCTGCCATGGCGCATGGCGGCGACCAGCCGGTCGGGCGGCACGCCGGGGCCGAACAGCACCTCGGATTTGAGATAGCGGTCGAGTTCGCGCTCGATATCGGCGGCGTTTTCCTTGAGTTCGGCGTCGAAGTCGTACATCAGGCCAGAGGGTTCCCGGAATTCACGTGCCGCATGGGCATGTATCCCGGATTCCCGGAGCGCGCCAAGGGCAAGACGGACGGGTGATGAGCGAAGGCGGCGAGGCGAGACCCAGGAAACGGCGGAAACGCCGGGGTTTTGCACGCGTTCTCCGCGCCGTGCTTCTAGTCCTCGCGGTGCTGATCGCCATTCCGGTGGTGCTGACGCCGGTCTATCTCGTCGTCGATCCGGTCTCGGTGCCGATGCTGGAGCGGTACCTCACCGGGCGGCCGGTGACGCGCGACTGGCGGCCCATCGGGCAGATTTCCGACCGGCTCAAGGCGGCGGTGATCCTTTCGGAAGATGGGCAGTTCTGCCGCCATTGGGGCGTCGATTTCCGCGCCCTCAGCGACGAAGTCCAGCAGATGCTGGCCGGCAAGGCGTTTCGCGGCGCCTCGACCATCACCATGCAGGTGGCGCGCAATCTCTTCCTTACCAACCAGCAGTTCTTCCTCCGCAAGGCGCTGGAAGTGCCGCTGGCGCTCTATATCGACCTGGTCCTGCCCAAGCGGCGGATCATGGAAATCTACCTCAATATCGCCGAATGGGGCCCGGACGGGCGGTTCGGTATCGAGGCCGGCGCGCAAGCCGCCTTCGGCACCGATGCCGATGCACTGAGCTGGAGCCGGGCCAGCCTGCTCGCCGTGGCGTTGCCCAATCCGGTGGCGCGCAAGCCCGGGCGGCCGTCGCCGGGGCTGCGGCGCGTCGCCGGGATTGTCGAGGCGCGGGCCCGCGAATATGGCGAACGGGCCAATTGCGTAGGGGAGAGCGGCAAACTGGCGCTGCAATAGGGACTAGCCAGAGCTTTGTGCATTCTGTATAGAGGCCCGCAATTCCCGACAGACCCCGTCTGTTGACCGCCCGCAGCGGCGAAAACGATATTACGGAGTAACGACCATGGCAGTGCCAAAACGTAAGACCTCGCCGATGAAGCGCGGTTTCCGCCGCTCGGCTGATGGCCTTGCAGCCCCGGCCTATGTCGAGGACAAGGATTCGGGTGAGCTGCGCCGTCCGCACCACGTCGATCTGAAGACCGGCATGTATCGTGGCCGTCAGGTTCTCGAGCCCAAGAAGTCGTAAGTCGAGCTCCGCTCGATTGCGCAAAGATTGAATGAATTTGGCGGCCAGTCCCTCGCGGGGCTGGCCGTTTCTCTATTTCCCCGGAGGTTCTTGATGGGAACGCGCGTAGAATCCGACTCGATGGGCACGATCAATGTGCCGAGCGAAAAGTATTATGGCGCGCAGACCGCCCGAAGCCTCGCCAATTTCGATATCGGCGGCGAGAAGATGCCGGTCGAAATCATCCGGGCCTTCGGCATTCTCAAGAAAGCGGCGGCGCTGGCCAACCACAAGCTCGGCCTGCTCGATGAAGCGACGCGCGACCTGATCGTCACCGCCGCCGACGAAGTGATCGCCGGCAAACTGGCGGATCATTTCCCGCTGGTGGTGTGGCAGACCGGGTCGGGCACCCAGTCGAACATGAACGTCAACGAAGTGATCTCCAACCGCGCCATCGAACTGGCCGGCGGCACGATGGGCTCGAAAAAGCCTGTGCACCCCAACGATCACGTCAATATGAGCCAGTCGTCCAACGACACCTATCCGACCGCCATGCATATCGCGGCGGTCGAGGCGGTGCAGAACTACCTCGTCGAGCGGGTCATGCTGCTCCGCAACACGCTCGACGCCAAGTCGAAGCAGTTCATGGATGTGGTTAAGATCGGCCGCACGCACCTCCAGGACGCCACCCCGCTGACGCTGGGGCAGGAAATGAGCGGCTGGGTGGCGCAGCTCGATCTGGCGCTCAAGGCCATCCAGGCCACCATGCCGCAGATGTACGAACTGGCGCTCGGCGGCACCGCCGTCGGCACCGGTCTCAACGCCCACCCGAAATATGCGGTGGCGGTGGCCGAGGAGATCGCCAGGCTCACCGGCCAGCCCTTCGTCACCGCGCCGAACAAATACGCGGTGATGGCCGGTCACGACGCGTTTGTCGGCACCTCGGGCGCGCTCAAGCAGCTCGCCGCGGCGCTGATGAAGATCGCCAACGACGTGCGCTGGCTGGCCTCCGGTCCCCGCTCGGGCCTGGGTGAACTCACCATTCCAGAGAACGAGCCGGGCTCGTCGATCATGCCCGGCAAGGTCAACCCGACCCAGGCCGAAGCCACGACGATGGTTGCCGTGCAGGTGATGGGCAACGACGCCGCCATCGGCTTTGCCGCCAGCCAGGGCAATTTCGAGCTCAACGTCTTCAAGCCGGTCATCGCCTACAACTTCCTGCAGTCGGTCCGCCTCCTCGCCGACGCCGCCAAGAGTTTCAACGACCACTGCGCCGTCGGTATCGAGCCCGACAGGGCGCGCATCAAGCAGCTGGTCGACCAGTCGCTGATGCTGGTCACGGCCCTCAACCGCAAGATCGGCTACGACAACGCCGCCAAGATCGCCAAGAACGCCCACAAGAAGGGCACCACCCTCAAGCAATCGGCGATCGAACTGGGCCTGCTCACCGGCGAGGAATTCGACGCCGAAGTGAAGCCCGAACTGATGGTCGGCACCCTCAAGGTCTGATCCGGCCGATCTCGGTGTCGTTCCCGCGAAGTGGGCCTACGCCGGGATGACGGCCGGTGGGTGGGGTGAGAGCGTGCCCCACGCTCGATTGTCATCCCGGGCTCCGACCCGGGACCCATCTTTCCTCCACTCGAGCGGATGAGTGGGTCCCTGCTTTGCGCTGGGATGACAATCGAGTGTGGGGATAGTGCGGTGAAAGAGCCGTGCGCTCAATCACTTACACGAATCTTCATGGCGCTTATCCCCGCTCCCTCCGCCTCCCATACAATCCCCCCATCAACCCCACGCGACGGGAAGCGCGACGAACGTTTGTGGGGAGACTGCCGGGAGGCGGAGGGGAGTCGTCCCGAACCGCTGGGCCAAGCGCACGGAGGTTAA
>DASWWF010000027.1:0-4738 GCA_036401035.1 Devosia sp. | reverse complement strand
GCCTCGGCGGGCTGGCCGTCGCGACCGGCGCGGCCGGTCTCCTGATAATAGGCCTCGACCGAGGCCGGCATATCGAGATGGGCGACGTAGCGGACATCGGGCTTGTCGATGCCCATGCCGAAGGCGACAGTGGCGACAAGGCAGAGGCTATCTTCGGTGAGAAAGGCATCCTGGTTGGCGGAGCGTTCGTTCGCGCTCATGCCGGCATGATAGGGCAGCGCCCGGATGCCCTTGCCATCGAGCCAGCCGGCGATGTCCTCGACCTTCTTGCGCGAGAGGCAATAGACGATGCCGCTCTCGCCCTTGTGCTTCTTCAAAAACTCCAGCAGCTGGTCACGCGGCTTGTCGCGCTCGACGATGGCGTAGGAGATATTGGGCCGGTCGAAGCTGGTCTCGAAGACCTGTGCATCCTTGAGCGCCAGGCGCTCGATGATGTCGGCACGGGTGGTGGGGTCGGCCGTGGCGGTCAGCGCGATGCGCGGCACGCCCGGGAAATTGGCAGCGATCGAGGACAGTCCGCGATATTCGGGGCGGAAATCGTGGCCCCACTGGCTGACGCAATGGGCCTCGTCGATCGCAAACAGGCTGATCGGCACGCCGTCGAGCATGTGCTGGAAGCCGGCCGTGGTCAGCCGCTCCGGCGCCACATAGAGCAGCTTCAGCGCCCCGGCACGAAGCTGATCGCGCACCTTGCGGGCCTCGTCGGGCGACAGCGAGGAATTGAGCGCCGCAGCCTCCACCCCGGCCTGGCGCAGGGCCTCGACCTGATCGCGCATCAGCGCGATCAACGGCGAGACCACCACGGCGACGCCGGTGCGGCAGAGTGCCGGGACCTGGTAGCAGATGGATTTGCCGGCGCCGGTGGGGAACAGCACCACGGCGTCGCCGCCGGCGGTGACGTGGCGCACCACGGCCTCCTGCTGGCCGCGAAAACCGGCATGGCCGAAGACGTCGTGCAGCACTTCGAGCGGCTCGCGCGGCTGCGCCAGCAGGTCCATCTGCACCGAATCCATCGCAATCATGTCCCCCTTGGACCATAGTCGCCATGTTGCGGGCAAGCTGATGGGTTAGCAAATGAAGTGGACGCGGGCCGTCGCAGGCGATAGCGATTCGACTGCGGCAGGGCCGCAACAGGGGCATACAAGACGATGACACCGACGCTTTCGCCGGGACTGGAACCATTGTTCAGGCGGCTGGCCTTGCGGGATACCGTGAGCGACGAAGAGCGCAGCGCGCTGACCGAAGTCCTGAGCGAAGTCCGGTCGCTGCCGGCCGGCGCCGATATCGTGCGCGAGGGCGAGCGCCCGGGACGCAGCACGCTGGTGCTCTCTGGCCTCACCTGCCGTTATCGCAACCTCGAGAACGGCAAGCGGCAGATCACCGCCATCCACGTGCCGGGCGATTTCGTCGACCTGCACAGCTTCCTGATCAAGCAGATGGATCACTCGGTGGGGGCGCTGTCGCCGATCGTCGTCGCCTATGCGCCGCATGAGGGGCTGGAGCGGATCACCGAGCGACTGCCGCATCTGGCGCGCCTGCTCTGGCTGCTGACGCTGATCGATGCCTCGATCCATCGGCAATGGCTGGTGACCATGGGCGCCTATCCCGCGCTCAACCGCACCGCACACCTGCTCTGCGAGCTCTTCACCCGGCTGACGTTCGACAGCGGCCAGGTCGGATCGAGCCTGACGGTGCCGATCACGCAGCAGGATCTGGGCGATACGCTGGGCCTCTCGACCGTGCACACCAATCGCGTGGTGCAGGAATTGCGGGCGCGCGGGCTGATTCAGTGGCAGGCGCAGGAAATCCGCATGCTCAACTGGGCCGGCCTCGCCGACCTGGCGCAGTTCGACCCGCTCTATCTGCATCTGGGCAAGGAACCGCGCTAGCGGCCGATCGCGGCCTTCACGCTGGCAAGGAGATCGTCGCCGGAGAACGGCTTGGCGATCACCGACGCGGCTGGGAAGACGGCATGCACCTCGTCGAGGGTGGAGCCGGTGCAGAACAGCGTGGGCACCCCGCGCGCCTGCAGTTCGCGGGCGAAATCGACGGCGCCGGCGCCCATGCGGAAATCGAGCACGGCCACGTCAACAGGGTGCAGAGAGGCGAGATTGCGGGCCTCCGCGACGTTGACGGCGCTCAGCACGTGATAGCCGCCGCCGATCAGAATCGCTTCGAGTTCGACGGCAATGAGAAATTCGTCATCGACGACGAGCGCCACCAGAGGCGAATCCGGACCCTGCACTACACCCCCCAAACCATAGCGGCAGCCCCGCTGCCGCCAGACGCTGGAGCGATCTGGTCACGGATGACCGGCCTCTGGGTACAACAAATGTTAGGCCGCTACTCTTCCGGCTCGGTGGTAAAAAGTAGCGGGTAGCCTTCGTTGCGAGCCATTTCGGTAGCGCGGGTGGCCTTGGACTCGGCGATTTCGCGGGTGAAGACGGCCACCACGCACGAGCCTTTCATGTGCGCGGTCAGCATGACCCGGTCGGCCTCGCCCTCGCCCATGCGGAATTCGGCCTTGAGCACCCGGACGACGAACTGGCGCGGAGTGAAGTCGTCGTTGAGCAGGATGACCTTGAACAGCGGCGGCCGGGCCACTTTTTTGCGCGTCCGGGTGCGCGGGGTTGTGACGGTATCGGACAATTGACGGTCCTCGAGCAGGTTCTCCCCGATTTTACCACAGATCTCGCCACGGAAGCCGTTTCCATTGGGCAAATGGCATTTTGGTCATTTTCAGCTCCGCGCCCAGCCGATAGGGTCCCAACCGGGGGCGCGGGGCTGTCGGGATCGACGGCTCTGAGCAAACGAGGACTTGGTATCTATGGCGTTGCGGGACACGCTCGCTGACAGCCTGCGCAAGGCGTTTTACGAGCGCGGCTATGAAAGTCTGACCATGGGAGAGATCGCCGATTATTGCGGCTTCACCCGCCGGGCGCTCTACCACCACTTCTCGAACAAGGAAGAAGCCTTCCGCTTCTCCATGCGCTACGACAACGAGCGCCGGATCGACAAGGGCTTGGCCGCGGCGCGCGAGATGATGTGGACCGGCGCGGACGCGGTCGACATCCTCACCGAACTGCTCGATGTCCGCTATGGCGAGACGCGCCGGCTGGTCTCGACCTCGCCGTTCCAGGTGGAACTCAACGACCACGCCTATCGCCGCGGCCGCGACGTGATGATCTGGGCGGCGACGGAGTTCCAGAAGCAGGTCGCCGACCTGCTGCGCGAGATGGTGGAGCGCAAGCTCTTCACCCTCAAGCCGGGGATGACCTACGAGGAACTGGCGCAGATCATCTGTGACGGCGCCCGGGCCAACAACCAGGCGCTGCCCCCGATCCCCATCGAGCAATTGCCGTCGCGCTATCGGGCGATGACGCGGGCGCTGCTCTACGGCACGGTCGAAAGCGCCGAAGAGGGGGCGCGGAAGAGACCAAGGTGAGCCGGACGCCATCGATTGCCGAGCGGCTGGATGGCCTGCCGGTGACGTCGCTGCATCTGACGGCAGTGGCGCTGTGTGCCACCGGGCTGCTGCTCGACGTCGCGACGGCGACCGCCCGGGCCGCCAACCGGCTCGGTGCCGTCGAGACGCCGCGGATCCCGCCGGAGCTTGTGGAAACGACCTGTGTCGCAGCGGCTTAGGCGGCGGTGATGAGCTGGCGGGTGTAGTCGTCGGCGATCGTGCCCGAGCGGAGCTGGTCGCGGGTGAGGGTCTCGACCGGCTCGGCGTTGCGCATGACCATCAGGCTTTCGCACATGTAGGAAATGACCGCGAGGTCGTGCGAAACGATGACGAAGGTCAGCCTCAGCTCCTGCCGCAAGCGGTTGAGCAGGTTGAGGATTTCGGCCTGGATCGAGACGTCGAGCGCCGATGTGGGCTCGTCGAGAAGCAGGACTTTGGGGGACAGCGCGAGGGCGCGGGCGATGGC
Organism: Devosia sp.; assembly: GCA_036401035.1. Lineage (GTDB taxonomy): Bacteria > Pseudomonadota > Alphaproteobacteria > Rhizobiales > Devosiaceae > Devosia_A. The sequence goes on along the minus strand of DASWWF010000027.1, from coordinate 806 downwards.
GACGCGCTGGCGCTGACCGCCCGACAGTTCATGCGGATAGCGGAACTGGAAGCTCTGGGAAAGGCCAATCAGATCAAGCAGTTCGGCGGTGCGGCGCTGGGGGTTGGTCAGCCCATGGATCTGCATCGGCTCGGCGATCTGGTGGCCGATGACATAGCGCGGATGGAGCGAGGCATAGGGGTCCTGGAAGACCATCTGCACCACCCTAGCGATTTGTTTTCGCGGGGTTTTATGCGGATCGAGGCCGTCGATGCGGATGGTGCCGGACCAGTCAGGATTGAGGCCCATGATGGTGCGGAGGATGGTGGACTTGCCCGAGCCGGACTCGCCGACGAGCCCAAAACTGCCGCCTTGATGAACGACAAATGAACAGTCCTTGACGGCGGTCTTGTCGGCGAAGCGAACGGAAAGATCGCGAACGTCGATCATGGGTGCGTCACTCATGCCCAGCTCGCTTCGCGCTGGAGGGTGGGAAGCGGCTCGAGCGGACCATCGATGCGCGGCAGGCAGGAGAGCAGGCCGCGCGGATAGGGATGGTTCGCTTCATGGAGTCGCGACGCCTCGATGGTCTCGACGATGCGGCCGGCATACATGACGATGACGCGGTCGCAGAACTTCGACACGAGGTTGAGGTCGTGGCTGATGAAGATCAGGCCCATGCCGCGGCGAGTGACCAGTTCGTCGAGGATGGAGAGGACCTGGGTGCGGACGGAAACGTCGAGGGCCGAGGTGGGTTCGTCGGCGATGAGCAGGTCGGGCTCGCGTACCACCATCATGGCGATCATGACGCGCTGGCCCATGCCGCC
>DASWWF010000026.1:0-5250 GCA_036401035.1 Devosia sp. | reverse complement strand
ACCCGTCACTCTTGCACTGGCTCAGGGATCGCATCATCGCCTCGACCGAACCTCGCTTCGACCGCGACAAGCTGCGCGAGGATCTCGTCGCCGCCGGCTTCACGCTGGGCGATCCGGCGCATATCCGCATCTTCAAGGCCGAAAAGCGCCTCGAAGTCTGGATGCGCCGCGGCGATGGGCGCTATGCGATGTTCCGCGGCTACGACATCTGCAAGTTCTCGGGCGGGCTCGGCCCGAAACTGCGCGAGGGCGACCGGCAGGCGCCCGAAGGCTTCTACCGGGTCGCCCGGGCGCAGCTCAATCCGAACTCGCGCCACCACCTGAGCTTTAACCTCGGCTTCCCCAATGCCTATGACCGCCAGCTCGGCCGCACCGGCTCGGCGCTGATGGTGCATGGTGGCTGTACCTCGATCGGCTGCTACGCCATCACCGACGAAAAGGTCGACGAGGTCTATGCGGTGGTCGAGGCGGCGCTCGATGCCGGGCAGGACGCCATCGACGTCCACGCCTTCCCGTTCCGCATGACCCAAGAGGCGCTCGCGCGGGAGGCCGACAATCTCTGGCTGCCCTACTGGCAGAACCTCAAGGCCGGCTTCGACATGTTCGAAACCACCTCCACCCCGCCCGAAGTGGCCGCCTGCAAGGGCGAATACCGCTTTGGTGCCGATGCAGGAGGCCCGGGTTGCGTCGCAATCGCCGCATGGTCCTGATCGAAAGGCTGATCCCCTTCCTCGCCGCGCTGGTGGGGCTGGTGGCGCTGGCCGGTGCCGTGGTCGTCCAGACCAATGTCACGGCGCAGACCGACGCCGTGCGCGCCGAACTCGCCGCCACGCGCCAGGCCATGGATGCGGTGGTGCAGCGCACCGAGCATCTTTCGACCCGGCTCGATGCCGCGGGCGAACCGGCCAGTGACGGCACCGCCGAGGCGCTCCTGGCGCTGCAGGACCGGATGGTGAAGCTCGAGGAAGCCGCGCAGGCCGCCCCGCTCGCCACGCCCGCGCCGCTGACCACGGGCAGTCAGGCCGACCGGCCGATCGATCCCAACCTGCCCACCGCCGACTGCATCCCGCAGGGCACGCGCTTCATGGTCACCATGGATAGCGAAAACCCGATCTGCCAGAGCAAGATGATCATCACCGCCGCGGCGATTACCGGCGAGATGGTGGCGCTCGACAACGGCGTGACGCTGGTGCTGGGCACGCCCTCGCCGCTGCCGGGCGGCGACTGCACGGCGAGCCTGCTCTCGACCGATGCGGCCGGGTTCGCCGAACTGCGGGTGGACTGCCGCTGACCAGCCTGGGCGGTCGCCTCAGGCGTTCTGGATGGCGGCGCTGATCTCGGCCAGCGGCCGGCCACTCAAATCCTTGTGGAGTTCGCCGATGAGCTTGGCCCGCAGCGTGGGATGATAGTTGCGCCGCAATTCGCCCAGGCTCCGGGGGTCGGCGATCACCACCACGCCGGTGATGGCGCTATCGCCCAGCACCAGCTTGTTGAGCGCCTCGGCGGCAGAGGCTGCGAAGGCATCCTCGCCGGCCCGGTCCGGGTCGGGATTGGCGGAGTCGTTGCGGTGCCGGCCGCCCGAGCCGGCATTGCCGGGGTCGAGTTCGCCATGATCCATGGCAGCCAGCTCCAGCCGCGTCTCGGTTCCGGTGTTCCGATAGAGGCTGAGGTCATGGCCGTCAGCAACCGCGACGATCGCACCGTTGGGCAAAATCATGTTCTGGACTCCGTATCATGCCACGCGCCGCAAACCGGCGGCGCTGCTGCTCTCTAGCGCTGGCACGGGTCCCAGACTTTGATCTGGGACAAGTCGTCCCGGTCGCGTGCCTCAGCGTAGCACGCGCCGGAACAGCAGGGCGATGGCGCCGAGCATGATGCCGATGGCGATGCCGATGCCGGTCGTGGCCAGATCGACGCCGCCGCCACCTTGCTGGGTCATCGTCGCGCCGCCGCCGAGTTCGGGGAACGCAAAGGCAAAGCTCTGTACCCCGGCCGACGAACGGTTGAAACTGCGGTTGACCGAGCCACCCATCGGCGGGGCCGGCCGATAGGGTTCGGCAGCCGGCTGGCGCGGGATCTGCACGCCCTTGGCGTCGAAAATCATCGGCAGCGTGACCATGCCGGCCACCTGGATTTCGCCCTTCTCGCGCACGCTGGCGGTCACGCCCGGCGGCACGCTGGTGACTTCCTTGCTCTCGCTGGCCTGCACGGCGACGAGGCCACGGGTCACTTCCACCGAGGCGCCGGTGTCGTCGGCCCGCACGATGAAATGCGTGCCCTTGACCACGGCGGCGAGGAACTTCGTCTCGACCGTCAGGTGGTAGGTGTCGCGGACCTCGGCATCGACCTCCACCACGCCGATCGACTGGTGCACGATGGTGAAGGATTCCGCCGCATTGTCCTCGATGCTGACCAGCGTATCGGGGTCCAGCGCGATGATGTCTTCGCCATGCTGCAGCTCGACGCGGCTGTCGCCGAGCGTCCGCACCTGCCTGCCGTCCGACACCTTGTCGCCCCGCTTGAGGGCGGTCCAGGTCTCGTCGACCAGCACTTCGGCGGTACCGCGCAGTTTGGAAACCACCCAGTCATCGGCCATGGCCGGCAGGGCGAGCAACATGAAAGCCGCAAGACTTCCGACCAGACGGAGGAACATTTCGGGGGACCCAAACAGGTGACGCTACCCGCGAGGATTCCCCTCGCGGGTCAAGAATCCCCTAATTTGGGAGGGCAAACCCTAGTATTTATACGGATTGTGATCGAATACCGGGCAGATCACGACGCCGGCAAGTAGAGCGGCTCGAATACCAGTTGGCTCCGATAGGTGACGATGAACTCCTGCAGCACCGCCCAATTGAGCCAGGGATTGTCCGTCAGGCTGCTGACGGCGGCTCCCTCGCGCGGCGGGGATACGCCCAAGCGGTCGAACAGCAGGGCGCCGAGCAGCTCGCTGGCGTCCTCGGCGAGCTGGATGCCGCTGGCGTCGACCCGGATGATGGCGTAGCCGAACACCCCTTCCTTGTCGCCGTCGGGCACGATCTGCGCCACATAAAGGCCCCCCACGGGGCCGAAGATGCGGGCCAGCAAGACTTCCGAGCTGTCATTGGTGACGCGGTAGCCGCCGTCCTCGCCGAGCTCGATCTGCGTGCTCTTGCCGCTCTTGTCGAGATAGGCGCCCGCCTCGATCGGCTGCACCGCCGGCACCGCCTTGCTGAGGTCCGTGAGGCCCTGATAGAGCCCGCCACACCCGGCCAAAAGCAGCACGGCCATTACCGCTGCCGCGCGCATCGCGATCGTCAGAACGGTGCCCATCGTGTCCCCCAACGCCCCGAGAACAGCTTACGCGCCGTAAGCCAATAGGCAAGACCGCAACAAAAGGCCGCCCGGAGGCGGCCTTTTGCATCTCGATCCGGTCCGGCGTCAGAAGCTGCCGTGGCAGTGTTTGAACTTGCGGCCGGAGCCGCAGGGGCAGGGGGCGTTGCGGGAGACGCCGACGAGGAGTTTGGGGTCGATGGGCCGCAGGCGCGGATCGGCGTCGGCCTGGTCGTTGCTGCCATCGGCGAGGGCCCCCGCCGCCGCAGTGGCGAGGCCCAGCGTACCGGTGACACCGGTTTCGGCGTCGTTCTCGCCGGTGGTCGGATCGACGTGGATTTCCGAGAGGCGCGAGAAATCGAGCGGCGGCGGCTCAGGCTGGCGCATCTGGATTTCGACGTGGCTGAGCTGGGTGGTCACCAGTTCGCGCAGGTTCGTCAGCAGCGCCTGGAACAGCTCATAGGCTTCCTGCTTGTACTCGTTGAGCGGGTCGCGCTGCGCCAGGCCGCGCCAGCCGACCACCTTGGAGAGGTGATCGAGCGTCACCAGGTGCTCGCGCCAGAGCCCGTCGATCGACTGCAGCAGGATCTGCTTTTCCACCTGCCGCATGATGTCGGGCGAGTACTGGGCGACCTTGGCGGCGGCCTTCTCGTCGGCCATGTTGGTCAGGCGCTCGCGCACCTGCTCGACATCGATGCCTTCTTCTTCCGACCAGGCTTTGATCGGGGCGTCGACATTGAGATAGGTCTTGGCGGCGGCTTCGAGCTGCTCGATCTGCCACTGTTCGGGGTAGGAGCGCTCCGGGATCGCCTTGGCGATGATCGACTCGACCACGTCGTGGCGCATGCCGTCGATGGTCTCGGAGACGTTGTCGTCGTCCATCAGTTCGAGACGCTGTTCGAAGATCACCTTGCGCTGATCGTTCATCACGTCGTCGTACTTGAGGATGTTCTTGCGGATGTCGAAGTTGCGGGCTTCGACGCGCCCCTGGGCGCGTTCGATGGCCTTGGTCACCCACGGGTGGGTGATCGACTCGCCCTGTTCGAGCCCGAGCTTGCCCAGCATCGAGTCCATCGACTCGACCGGGAAGATGCGCATCAGGTCGTCCTGCAGGCTGAGGAAGAACTTCGACCGGCCCGGGTCGCCCTGACGGCCGGAACGGCCGCGCAGCTGGTTGTCGATGCGGCGGCTCTCGTGCCGCTCGGTGCCGACGATGAAGAGGCCGCCCGCGGCCAGCACCTTGGCCTTGTCTTCGGCGATGGTGCGCTTGATGTCGGCGATCTTGGCCTCGCGCTCGGCGCCTTCGAGACCGTGGGCCTCGCGCTCGATACGCATTTCTAGGTTACCGCCGAGCTGGATGTCGGTGCCGCGGCCGGCCATGTTGGTGGCGATGGTCACGGCGCCCGAAACGCCCGCATCGGCGACGATCTGGGCTTCCTGCTCATGGTGGCGGGCGTTGAGCACCGCGATGTTCTCGACGCCCTTCTGGCGCAGCAGCTCGGCCAGCATTTCGGACTTTTCGATCGAGGTGGTGCCCACGAGGATCGGCTGGCCGCGCTTGCGGCAATCGGCGATGACCTCGGCGATCTCGTCGAACTTTTCGGCCGCGGTGCGGAAGATGGCGTCGTCTTCGTCGACGCGCTTGATCGGCACATTGGTCGGGATGGTGACGACGTTGAGGCCGTAGATGTCGGCGAATTCCTCGGCTTCCGTCGCCGCCGTACCGGTCATGCCGGCGAGCTTTTTGTAGAGGCGGAAGTAGTTCTGGAAGGTGATCGAGGCCAGCGTCTGGTTCTCGGCCTGGATCTTGACGTGTTCCTTGGCTTCCAGCGCCTGGTGCAGGCCTTCCGAATAGCGGCGGCCCGGCATCATGCGGCCGGTGAACTCGTCGATGATCACCACTTCGTCGTTGCGGACGATGTAGTCCTTGTCGCGCTGGAA
>DASWWF010000025.1:0-8383 GCA_036401035.1 Devosia sp. | reverse complement strand
CCGGCAATGCCGGCACCAGCGATGTAGATGGTGCGTCCGGTGCCCGACATGGCCGGGCGCGGCCGTTAGGCCGCTTCCGACTGGTAGATGGCCGAGAGCGGCTCGGAGGTGCCGGGCGCCAGCTTCGGATTGAAGACGTAGAGCGTCGAGCAGTAGGCACAGACGATCTCGTTGTCCTTGCCCATATCGAGATAGATATGCGGGTGGTCGAAGGGCGGCAGCGCGCCGATGCACTGGAATTCCTTCGAACCGACCTCGATGCGGGCGAGCCCTTCGGTATTGTGGAAATGCGGAGTGCTCGTATGCGCCATGGCGAAGAACCCTAACGGCCAGTTCGGAAATCGGGCGGACCATACCCAAGCGTGTCGCCAATTGGAAGGCTTGGTTCGCGGTCGGCGGGGTGGTACATCGCCGCCATGCCAAGCTTTCTCTCCGACGGAATTGGAATCGCCTACGAAGTCCATGGCGAGGGGATGCCTATCCTGTGCATCCACGGCTTCGGCTCGTCGGGGAAGGTGAACTGGATCGACACCGGCTGGGTGCAGACCCTGACCGAGGGCGGCTATCAGGCCATCACCTTCGACAATCGCGGCCACGGTGGCTCGCGAAAGCTCTACGACACCAAGCTCTATTTCGCCCACGACATGGCGAAGGACGCGAAAAACCTGCTCGACCACCTCGGCATCGAGAAGGCGCCGGTGATCGGCTATTCCATGGGCGCCCGCATCGCCGCGTTCCTGGCGCTCAACGACCCGCAGAAGTTGACCGCCTCGGTCTGGGGCGGCATGGGAGCCAACCTCATCACGGGCCTGGCTGATTCCGAGACCATCATTTCGGCGCTGACGGCCGAGTCGCTCGATCAGGTGAAGGATCGCATCGGCCGGCAGTTCCGCATCTTCGCCGATCACAACAAGGCCGATAAAGCCGCTCTAGCGGCATGCATGGTATCGTCGCGCGAGCCGATGGCCGAAGCCGACGTGCGCCGCATCGCCGGCCCGGTGCTGGTGGCGGTGGGCGCCGACGACGAGATGGCCGGTCCGCCCGAAGCACTGGCGACGCTCCTGCCGCAGGGCGAGGCGTTCACCATCGAGCGGCGCGATCACATGCGCGCGACCGGCGATCCGGCCTTCAAGCGCGCCGCGCTCGACTTCCTGTCGCGACACCGTTAGGCGGCTTCACTCCAGGTTCAGCAGAAAATGAACCAATTTGCGCGCTGGGGCTTGGTTCCTGAGAACCCAATGCTTTAATATCGGTAGATCACGATGGAGACTGACATGGCGGGCAGCAGCAAGAAGGCGTCGCATCTGCAAACCGTAGATCCGGTCTGGGACGCCGTGGTCGCCGACGCGCGCAGCGTTCTCGTCACCGAACCGTCGCTCTCGAACCTGCTCATTTCCTCGGTGCTCAACCACGAGACGTTCGAGGAAGCGCTGGCCCATCGCCTCGCAGAGCGGCTGCATCACTCCGACGTTTCCGCCGATCTTATCCGTCAGGCCTTCATGGATGGCCTCGCGGCCCGTCCGGAGATTGGCGAAGAATCCCGCACCGACCTCGCTGCCACCTTCGAGCGCGACCCGGCATGTCACAAGATTCTGGATGCCTTCCTCTATTTCAAAGGCTTTCAGGCCATCCAGACGCACCGCTTCACGCACCAGCTCTGGAGCATGGGGCGCAAGGATTTCGCGCTCTATCTGCAGAGCCGCTCGAGCCAGGTGTTCCAGGTCGACATCAATCCGGCCGCCCGCATCGGCAAGGGCATCATGCTCGACCATGCCACCGGCTTCGTCGTCGGCGAGACGGCGGTGATCGGCGACGATGTTTCCATCCTCCAGGGCGTGACCCTGGGCGGCACCGGCAAGTCCGAGGAAGACCGCCACCCCAAGATCGGCAATGGCGTGCTGATCGGGGCAGGGGCGATCGTGCTCGGCAATATCAAGGTAGGCGACTGCGCACGCATCGGCGCCGGCTCGGTGGTGGTCAAGGAAGTGCCGCCGCGGGTGACGGTCGCAGGCGTCCCGGCCAAGATCATCGGCGAGGCCGGTTGCGCCCGCCCGGCCACCGTGATGGATCATGTCGTCATGGTGCACGATCTGACCGGCTGAACGTCAGCGAACGCCGCAATTCCGCCCATTCCAGCGGGGAAAAGCGCCTGCCGGGATTGCCCGGGAGGCGGTTATGCCTATTGTGGCGAGCCCAACGCGACCAAGGAGCGACAATTGAACCACCCCGAAATCATCAAGCTCCAAAAGTTCCTGCAGCAGAAGTTCTCCAACCGGAACATCGACGTCCGGCCGCGGAACAAGCAGAACGATTCCGTCGAGGTTTATCTCGGTGAGGAATTCCTCGGCCTGATCTATGCCGACGACGAAGACGGCGATCGCTCGTACAATTTCCAGATGGCGATCCTCGACGTCGATCTCGACGAGGTCCAGTAACGGCGCCTAGACGCCGATCTTGGTGAGCAGGGCCCGGATCTCCGGGTCGAAGCGCTTCCAGTTTTGCAGCACATCAGCGCTGAAGGCATAAACTGCCGCGAGACCCGGGCCGAGATAAACGGTCCTGAGGCAGCGGGCGGCCGTGCCTTCGGCTACCGGCGCCGCGCATTTGGCGACGAAAGGATCGGCTGAGAGCGCGTCGTACCAGATCGTCTCGCCGGCAAAGCCGTCGCGTTCCGCCAGCGGCTTGCCGATGAGACCGGCCGGACCGTCGTTGATCTCGACCGACTGGAATTGGTGCAGGTAGACGCCGTCGAGCAGGCTGGCGCTCGGCCGCACGCGGCTGCGCGGCATCAGCGTCACCTCGACAGGCACCAGCGCGGCGTCCTTGCCCAGCGGCAGCACCAGCTGCAGGTCGATCTGCTTGGCGAAGCCTTCGACGCGCTGCTCGGAATAGCGGAACCAGGACAGCGGGATTTCGAGATCGCGGCCACCGATGGTGCGCGTCAGCGTCACCTCGTCCTCGACGACCCGATGCGGGGCGACTCCGGCGTTCCGTCCCGCCCCGTCAATGGCATAGGCGAGCGCGATCGCCACCAGCGCCACCAGCGCCGCGATGGCAGCGAGGTTGAAGCCCACCGAATGGGTCTGTGGTGTGCGCGCTGCGGAAGGCGAGGGCATCTGTGGCAATTAACCAGATTCAGCGAGACGACGTGACAGCCGATGAGGGCCCGCATATGCTTAATGAAGAGTTAATATGGCTGCGAAGTTGCGCGGTCGCGTCGTTGCTGTGGGGCTGGGACGAAGATGCTGCGAGAATTGATGCTGGCAGGCTGGATCATGGCAGTCGGTATGGCCGTCGCCGGGACCGGCACATATCTCTACCAGTGGCTCGGCCGCGAACAGGCGGCGCTGCGCTACAACGGCGCCACGCTGATGCGCACCTTCGGGCTGCTGATCGTCAGCTTTTTCTGTGGCCCCTATATCATTTTGCAGATGGGCTGGCGTCAGGAGACCGACGGCACCATCACGCTGAGCTCGGCCCTGCTGGCGGCGTTCGTCGCCTTCGGCTGGAGCTTCATCACCGGCCTGTTGGTGGTCGGGGGGTATTTCGCCGTCGCTCACTAGACGGCTGCTTCGGGGGGAGCACGAAGGGCCAGCCTCGGTGTCGAGGCTGGCCCTTTCGTTTGCGATCGATGCTGCAGTTCAGCGCTGCGCGACGACGGTCACGCGCTCATCGAGGATGTCGACCCATTCGCCGGCATTGGCCTGGCTCTGGCGCTTGAGGTACTGGTAGGGCGTCTCGCTCCAGAGCCGGATGCTGCCGTCCTGGTTGTCGAGGACGAGGTCGCCGCGGTCGGTGCGGACCATCAGCACGGCGTGGCCATCGCCCGACTTCTGGCGGACCACGGCGATCAGCAGGGTCGAGGCGTCCCAGCCGTTTTCGATGAGGGCGCGGCGCTTGGCCAGCGCATAGTCCTCGCAGTCGCCAAAGCCGTCCGGGTAGGTCCAGCGTTCTTCGACATTGTAGAGATCGGCGTCGGTGACCGGCACGATGGTTCGGTTCATCTCGACATTGACGGCCACCAGCGTCTGCCAGCGGTCTTCGGTGAGGGCCTCGACATCGACGACGTTGCGGTTCTTGCCGCATTCGCCGCGATGGGCCTTGCAGAATTCGGAGTGACCGATCGGGATGCTGGTCTTGCCGGCGGTCTGGGCAAAGGCGGGATTGGAGAGATCCACCGAGGCAGCCGCGGCGGGAAAGACAGAAAACAGTGCGATCATCGCGATCGCGGCCACTTCTGTGGCGAAGTTCTTCTTGCTTGGCATCTTCTTGAGCCCCCTGATGGGCTTGAAGATGCCGGGTGCGAATTGCCCCGCTGCGAAAACTGCCAGCTAGTTTTTATGCGTGTTTTATCGACTGGCGGAAGGTTTCGTTAGCCATGGCGGGGCGGCGGCGTGCGCCGCCCCTGCCGGATCAGATGACGCCGAGGGCGCGCATGGCTTCGGCGACGCGGACGAAGCCGGCGATATTGGCGCCCAGCACATAGTCGCCGGGCACGCCGTATTCGTCGGCGGTCTCGGCGCAGGTGTCGTGGATGTTGTGCATGATGCCGGCGAGGCGCTGCTCGGTTTCCTCGAAGGTCCAGCTGTCGCGCGAGGCGTTCTGCTGCATTTCCAGCGCCGAGGTGGCGACGCCGCCGGCATTGGCGGCCTTGCCGGGGGCGAACAGCACGCCGGCTTCCTGGAAGGCGCGGACGGCGTCGGGGGTCGAGGGCATGTTGGCGCCTTCGCCGACGGCCTTGACGCCGTTCTGGATCAGCGTGCGGGCATCCTTGCCAGTGAGCTCGTTCTGTGTCGCCGAGGGCATGGCCACGTCGCAGGGCACGTCCCAGATCGAGCCGCCCTCGATGTAGTGCACGCCGCTGCCCTTGGCCTTGGCGTATTCGGAGATGCGCTCGCGGCGGACTTCCTTGATCTCCTTGAGCAGCGCCAGGTCGATGCCGTTGTCGTCGACGACGTAGCCGTTGGAGTCCGAGCAGGCGACGACCTTTCCGCCGAAGGAGTGGATCTTCTCGATGGTGTAGACGGCGACATTGCCCGAGCCCGAGACGACGGCGCGCTTGCCCTCGAAGGCCTCACCCTTGCGGGCCAGCATGCGCTCGACGAAATAGGTGGCGCCGTAGCCGGTCGCTTCCTTGCGGGCGCGCGAGCCGCCATAAACGAGGCCCTTGCCGGTCAGCACGCCGGCCTCGTAGCGGTTGGTGAGGCGCTTGTACTGGCCGAACATGTAGCCGATCTCGCGCCCGCCCACGCCGATGTCACCGGCCGGTACGTCGGTATATTCGCCGAGATGGCGGTGGAGCTCGGTGATGAAGCTCTGGCAGAAGCGCATGATCTCGCTGTCGGAGCGGCCGCGCGGATTGAAGTCCGAGCCGCCCTTGCCGCCACCGATCGGCAGGCCGGTCAGCGCGTTCTTGAAGGTCTGCTCGAAGCCGAGGAATTTGATGATCCCGAGGTTCACCGACGGGTGGAAGCGCAGGCCGCCCTTGTAGGGACCGAGTGCGGAGTTGAACTGCACGCGGAAGCCGCGGTTGATGTGGACGTCGCCCTTGTCGTCGGTCCAGGGCACGCGGAAGATGATCTGGCGCTCGGGCTCGCAGAGCCGCTCGATCAGCGCGCCATCGAGATAATCGGGTTTCTTGCTGACCACGCGCCCGAGGCTCTCGAGCACTTCGCGGACGGCCTGGTGGAACTCGGCCTCGCCGGCATTGCGCCGCAGGACCTCAGCCAGGATCGGTTCAAGCTTTTCGTCGATATAGGTCACGTCACGTTTTCCTGCACGGTATAGGCTGTGCCGTCATAGCCTCCGCACGCGGAGGAATGAACAGGAAATGTGCAGAGCGATGAAAATAACGGCGGGCGCGGCCGCTAGTTCAGCCGCAGGTTCTGCTGCACGACGTTGAGCATCTCCTGGGCGGAGGCGAACTCCACCGCGACGCCGTCCTGGAAGTGGCGGACGACGCGGGCGCGCATGCGGCCGAGCGTGACCGGCGTGCCCATGGCCGGGCGGACGGCCAGTTCGATGGCGGCGCCCGAGAGGGAGATGTCGATAATCTTGCAGTTGTAGCGGCGGCCATCGTCGAGCACGACGGTCGAGTGCCGGTTGTCGGGAACGACTCGCTCGTGGCGGCGATCCTCAGGCAGGTCGAGGATGTCCTTGTTGGCCAGCCAGGTGAGCTGGGCGGCCATCTTGTCGCGCTTGCGCGGGCTGGCGACGATATCCATGGTGAAGCCACCATCGATCGTCGACATGATGCTGCCTTCGATGCGGCCTATATGGTCGAGATAGGCGATGACCTTCTCGCCGACCTGGCCGGAGATCGGCGCAATCACGGCGGCGTCGCCGGGCGACATTTCGAGGATCTGGCAGGGGAATTCGCGCCGGTCCTGCAGCATGTAGCGCCCCAGCACCGAAATCTTCACCCGTTGGAAGCGCGCCGTCGACGCAGTGAAACTGCGCGGGCGGGCGAGGCGCTCGGAGGCGGAATCATCGGTGATCATTGGGGGTAGCCGGGCCCGATCGAAGAAATCTGCGAACCACGCTAACCAGTTTTGGTTAACCGACTGTAAGACTTCACTCGCAGACTGGACCTAAGTCGCTACTTTATGATCGGCCGCCATCAATCACTGCCAGATGGGCGTAGCGGCGGGCAGAACGGCCGTAGACGGTGGCCTGCATCGGGATGGGCGTGCTGCCGTTGCCGCTGGCAAAGACCACGTCGGCGGGCACCGACGCAGCGATGTCTCGGGCCATGTCGTCGAGCGACACATCGTCCGGCCAGATCAGCCGCAGGCCGGTGATCCGTTGCTCCATCACGGGCTGCACGCCGAACCAGTAGGGCTCGTCGATCGCCGTCATGGCGCCGAGCAGGCGAGTGTTGGTGGAACCGTTGTGGCGAACGGGCAGGAGAATGGTCTCGATCGACACCTTGGTGTGGATCGCAGTGGTGCCCTGGAAGGTCACCAGCGCCACGGCATGATCTTCGGTCACGGCGCGGATCAGCGTATCCATGGCTTCGCGGTCGCGCTGATGCCACAGGCGGGTAAACGAGCGGCCCTTCAGTTCGCGTGCATAGGCGGCGCAGATATGCGAACCGGCCAGGCGGAAGTCGAACTCGTTCGATTCGTTGAGTTCGAGAATGAAGGTATTGGCGAGCGCACCGCGGATCCGGGTGGGATCGATGTCACGGCGGTCAGGAGCCGAGCGCGAGCCACGCAGGGTGTTCCAGTAGTCGTAGAGCGTTTTGGTGCTCGTTTTTTGCATTTTTGACGCGTTTCCCAAACCCGGGCGCGCCCCTGAGAGAGGGTCGTTGGCCGCCGCGAGTCACAGTCGCAAAACGCCGCGACAAAATCGCCCTTAAACAATCCTTAAGGTTAACGCGGCGGGTGCCGTGTGGATAATTCGGGGGAATAAGCTATGGATGGCCCAAACCGAGGCCACTCCATGACCGACGAGCCGAAACCCGAGGCAAATCAGGGGCAGGGCGCCCGCGAGCCCATTCTCAACCTGCCCGGCGCCGTGCTGGCGCTGTGCGCCGCCATGGTGGTGATTCACCTGGCGAGAACCTTCGTTCTTAACGAAGAAGGGCAGTTCAATCTGCTGATCTGGTTCGCCTTTGTGCCATATCGGCTCATCGATGCCAGCGGCGAATTCGGCGGTTTCTGGCCGCTGCTGTGGACGCCGGTGACGCATGCCTTCCTGCATGGGGGCTGGGAGCATCTGATCTTCAACACGCTCTGGCTCGCCATCTTCGGCACGCCGGTGCAGCGGCGCTACGGCACCGGCCCATTCCTCATCATCTTCGCCGTTTCGGCAGTCGCGGGGGCGGTGCTCTATGCGGTCTATGCGCTCGCCGTGTCCGAGCCCGGATTCCTGCTGGGTGCATCGGGCGGCATTGCCGGACTCACCGGCGCTGCGGTGCGGTTCATGTTCCAGCCGGTGATCGTGGCGCCACATCCGGAAACGGGCGAGCCGGTGATGCTGGGGCGGCGACTCGCGACGCTGCGCGAAGTCTTCGCCAATCCGCAGCCGCGATTCTTCGTGCTGATCTGGATCGTGCTCAACGCCATCGTGCCGCTCTTGCCGATCGGCTCGATGGCCATTGCCTGGCACGCGCATCTGGGCGGCTTCGTCACGGGCCTGCTCATTGTGCCGCTGTTCGAGAGACGCCCATGACCGACATCGACCGCATCGTCGCGCTCGAAGAGCGCATCGCCTACCAGGACCAGACTATCGAGGACCTGAATCAGACCATCCTGCAGCTCTGGAAGGAGCTCGAGGGCATCAGGCGCCAGATCGGCAAGCTCGGCGACGAGCTCAGCACCATCGCCTCCGATGTGCCGCAGGCGCCTGAGCCGCCGCCACCGCACTACTGAGCTTTGTA
>DASWWF010000024.1:0-8773 GCA_036401035.1 Devosia sp. | reverse complement strand
CCCGGACGGGCCGGATTTCGGCGCCGCCAGCGATGGTGACGGCGATCGCAACCTGATCATCGGCAAGGGCCGGTTCGTGACGCCCTCGGACTCGTTGGCGATGCTCGCTGCGAATGCGCCGCTGGCGCCGGGTTATGCGACCGGCATTACCGGCATTGCACGCTCGATGCCGACCAGTGCGGCGGCCGATCGGGTGGCGGAAAAGCTCGGCATCGAGATGCATGAGACGCCGACCGGCTGGAAGTTCTTCGGCAACCTGCTGGACGCCGGCCGGGTGACCATCTGCGGCGAGGAAAGTGCTGGCACCGGCTCGAACCATGTGCGCGAGAAAGATGGGCTCTGGGCGGTGCTGCTCTGGCTCAATATTCTGGCGGCGCGCGGCCAGAGCGTGGACCAGATCGTGCGCGAGCACTGGGCCACCTATGGGCGCAACTACTATACCCGACACGATTATGACGAAGTCGATGCGGGTGCGGCCAACGGGCTGATGGATGCGCTGCGCGCAAGGCTGCCCAGCCTCAAGGGTGAGGTGCTGGACGGGCTCGAAGTCGTCCTCGCCGACGACTTTACCTATAACGATCCGATAGATAGCTCGGTCAGCGCCAAGCAGGGCATCCGCATCGGGTTCAAGGATGGCAGCCGGATCGTCTTCCGCCTCAGCGGAACCGGGACGGTGGGGGCAACGTTGCGAGTGTACCTCGAAAGGTATGAAGGCCCCAATGGACAGCACGATCTCGACACGCAAGCCGCCCTCGCCAACCTCATCATACTCGCTGAAAAGCTTGCTGGGATCACGGAGCGGACGGGCCGCTCCGCGCCGAGCGTTATCACCTGATCCGACCGAAATGCGTCCAGAGATCGTTCCGCATGGCGGCAGCCCCGACCAGCTCGGCGCCAGCATCACTGCCGCCGGGGTCAACTTTGCGGTCTATTCGGAGACGGCGTCGGCGATCTGGGTGTCGATCTTCGACGAGCTGGACAAGGAAATCGGCCGGTTCGAGCTCGACGGACATGACAACCATATCCATCACGCGCTGATCGCCGGGATCGGGGCCGGGACCAAATACGGGTTCCGCGCCGATGGTCCCTACGATCCCGACCAGGGCTATTTCTTCGACCCGCAGAAGCTGTTGACTGACCCCTATGCCAAGCGGCTCGACCGGGTCTATGTGCGTTCGCCGCGTCTGCGTCTCGATCGCTCCGAAGCGGTGGATACGGCGCCGCTGATCCCCAAGTCGATCGTGCAGGGTGCCATCAACAAACACGTGCTGCCACGGCGCAAGCAGCCGGGGCTGTTCTATGAGATGAACGTGCGCGGCTTCACCATGCGCCATCCATCGGTGCAGGGGCCGTTGCGCGGCACTGTGGCGGCGCTGACGACGCAGCGGGTCATCGACCACTTCAAGTATCTGGGTGTGGATACGCTACAGCTGATGCCGACCGCGGCCTGGATCGACGAGGGCCACCTGCCGGCGCTCGGGCTCACCAATGCCTGGGGCTACAATCCGGTCAATTATTTCGCCATCGACCCGCGCCTCGCGCCGCGCGGGCCGCAGGAACTGCGGGTGATGACCGACCTCTACCGCAAGAACGGCATCTCGGTGATCCTCGACGTGGTCTACAACCACACCGGCGAGAGCGACGCCAACGGGCCGATGCTCTCGATGATGGGGCTCGACGCTCGCACCTATTATCGCTTCGTCGAAGCCGACGGCAAACAGCACCTCGTTAACGACACCGGCACCGGCAATACGCTGCGTGCCGACCACCCGGCGGTGCAGCGGCTGGTGATTGAGAGCCTGCGCTATTGGGTCGAGGAGATGGGGGTCTCGGGCTTCCGCTTCGACCTCGCGACCGTGCTTGGCCGCGAACCGGGGTTCAACCCGGATGCGCAGATGCTGAAAATGATCAAGGCCGATCCGGTGCTGAGCAAAGCCATCCTCGTGGCCGAGCCCTGGGATCCGGGTCCGGGTGGCTACCAGCTGGGGCGCTTCGGCAAGGAATTCCAGGAGCACAACGACACCTACCGCGACGAGGTCCGTTCGTTCTGGAAGGGCGATCAGGGCAAGATCGGCGCGCTGGCCGGCAAGGTCGCCGGCTCGGCCGAAATCTTCAACTTCGCCGGCCGCAAGCCGAGCGCCAGCGTCAACATGCTGGCGGTGCATGACGGGTTCACGCTGATGGATCTCGTCAGCTATCTCGACAAGCACAACGACGCCAATGGCGAGGGCAACCGCGACGGCCACAACAACAACCAGTCGTGGAACTGCGGCGCCGAAGGCGCCACCGACGACGAGGGCATCAACGCCGCCCGCAAGCGCGACGTGCGGGCGCTGCTGGCGACGCTGTTCATGTCGCGCGGCACGCCGCTGATTCAGCAGGGCGACGAGATGGGCCGCACCCAGCAGGGCAATAACAATGCCTATGCGCAGGACAACGAGATCACCTGGGTCGACTGGGAAAATGCCGATGGCGCGCTGGTGGATTTCGCCGCCGCCGCCTACCGCTTCCGCAAGGCGCATCCGGCGCTGACGCACGACCATTTCCTTACCGGCCAGTCCAAGAACGGCGTCCGCGACGTCACCTGGTTGCACCCGGACGGACGCGAGATGAGCGAAGGCGACTGGGCCGACGCCGGCGCCTCGGTGCTGGGCATGTGGCTGCAGACGCCGGCCGACGAGGTTATGGTGTGGTTCAACCGCCGCATCGACCTGGTGCATGCCAAGCTGCCGCCGGGCGACTGGACGGTGGGCCTGGTCTCCGACCCCGATGCCGAGCCGATCTGCGAAGGCTGGGTGCTCGACCTGCCGCCGCGTTCGGTGGTGGCGCTGGTCAGGGCCACCATCCCCGGCCAGCAACCGCAGGAAGCTCCGGTGCAGCAGCCACAGGAGACGCCGGTACAGAACCCGCCCGAGGGCCCGCAGCCGGGTCCCGATACGGTGCCGGGAAATTCGCCGGAGGAATTGCCGGACGACAAGCCGGGTGAAGGGACGCCGGAGGAGTAGGGTGGCGCTATTAGCCGGGTATCCTCCACCGCTTGCGGGGGAGGATACCGGCCACAGGCCGGAGCAGGGCCGGCTCTCACCATCCAATGGCTGACATCTCGCAAGGGGCACCCCCCTCGACCACGCTACGCGTGGTCCCCCTCCCCCGTAAACGGGAGAGGTTCGCCGACTGAGGGGGCGATGCCTACCCGATCACAAACCCCAGCCGCTCATAGAGCCGCCGGGCGCCACTCGGGTTATCGACCTCCACCTTCAGTCCCACTTGCTCGTGTCCGCGGGCCTTGAGGGCGGTGAAGGCTGCGAGCAGCAATGCCTCGCCGACGCCCTTACGGCGGTGGCGATCGGCTACGGCGATGTCCTTGACGAAGCTCGAGGTCCAGCAGAGGGCGAAAGCGGCCATGGTGCCGTCGGAGTCGAGCGCGACGAAGCACAATTGTGGGTCGAATTCCTCGTCGGTACTGACCGCATTCCACCACTCGACGAAGCGCGACGGCACGCCCCCGCCACCGCGCGAGTAGGCAGCGACAAGCAGCGCGTGGGCAGCCAAGGCATGCTGCTCCTCGAAGGGGACGAGGCGAATGTCATCGGGCCAACGCGGCTCTGGAAATGGCGCGCCAAGCGATCGACGCATCAGCAAAGCGGCGCTCATGCCTACTCCGCCGCGACCAGCGCCGGGGTCAGGCCGCCCATCTTTTCGATGAAGGCGACGATCTCATCGATCTTTTCGCGGCGGAGGAGATCGGCGAAGACGTAGGGACGACCCTCGCGCACTTTTTGCGTATCGGCTTCCATGACGTCGAGGCTGGCATTCACATATTGCGCGATGTCGGTGTGAGTGATGACCAAGAGGTCCGAGCGGGTGATGGCGGGGCCGCCCTTGCGCGGGATCTTTTCGCCCTGTGCCACCGAGATCACGTAGATGGTGATGTCGGCGAGGTCCGGCGAGAACGTGGCCGCGAGATTGTCGCCGCCGGACTCGATGAGGATCACGTCGAGATCGGGGAATTTGCGGTTGAGATCGGCTATGGCGGCGAGATTGAGCGAGGCATCCTCGCGGATCGCCGTGTGCGGGCAGCCGCCGGTTTCGACGCCGACGATGCGGTCCTCGGAGATGGCCTGCACCCGGTTGAGGATCAGCGCATCTTCCTTAGTGTAGATGTCGTTGGTGACCACGGCCATGGAATAGCGCTCACGCATGGCTTTGAGCAGCATTTCGCACAGCGTGGTCTTTCCCGACCCGACCGGGCCGCCGATGCCGACGCGAATGGGACCGTTGGGCGACTTCATGTGAGCCTCGTGATGACCAGGACAGCAAAGCAGACGGCGACGATCAGGCAGAGCGGCGAATAGATGCGCTTGTCGAGCGTGGCAAAGGGTTCGACAGGATGGCGGGCGCGCCACCACGACGTGTAGCCGAGCACGCCACGGATGCCGAAGACCAGCGTCAGGACGATGCCGGCCAGCGTCAGCAGCAGGCCGCCGGAGGTCTTGTCGCCCAGCGCCGAGCCGATGGCGGCCGCCGCCAGAACGAGCAGCGCCACAACGAGCGCGGCGAGGCGTGGTACGCGCTCGACGCCGGGCGCGCCGATCACGGTGTGGGCGAGCAGCGCCGGGTCGCGGATCGGCCACTTGCTGCCGATGGCCCAGAGGAAATGGGCGATCGAGACGGTGAGCAGGCAGAGAAAGAGGATGGAAGCGGCGGCGGTGGTCATGACCGGAAGATTCTCGGTTCGAGCGTTTCATGCCGCATCTGGGCAATGTCGGTGGCGTAGGCGATACCGCCGATGTCGGCAAGGGTGGCCGTCGCAGCAGTTTTCGCCAGCGCCGCGACGCGCGGCTCCAGCGCCGCCATGACGCGCAGGCCATCGGTCTGGCCGAGCGGCACGAGGCGCACGGCGACGGAAATCTGCGAGTGCACCGCGGCGGTCAGGAACGCGAGGACTGTGTCCTCGAGGCCGATGGCGTGGGCGCGGGCGGTGGCGCCGACGGCGATCGGGTAGGGGCAGGGCTGCGGCAGGGTGAGTTCCGCCGGCCAGGCTTTCGCCGCGATGACGAAATTGTCGCCGGTAACGGTGGTTTCGGCGAGACGCTCGCGGGCCTGGGTGAGGGCGATGGCGAGATCGGCGAGATCCCCCAGGGTTTTTTCGCCCTTCCATGCCTGCGCCACGAAGATCGCATCGGTCTTCAATCCGCCGTGGGCGAGGATGCCTTCGAGCCAGTTCTGCAAGGCGGTGGAGTCGGTTAGCGTCTTATCTGCAATTGCCGATTCAAGTCCGGCGGACCAGGCGAAGGCGCCCACCGGGAAGGCCGGCGACAGCCAGGTCAGCAGTTTTTGCAGGGCTGCCGGCTCGGTCATCGGTTGAGCAGCGCGTGGCTCTGGTTGCCGTGGTCATGCGCATAGGCGCCGTCCATGGGCGAGAAGGGCTCGGAAATTTCGGTCACCGTAGCGCCGAGCCCGATCAGCATGTCGCGCAGCACGTGGTCGCGGAGGATGACGATGCGGTCGCCGATGCCCTCCCACTCGGTCTCGATCTGCGCCTTGGCGTGACGATTGCCGATGTGCCAGGCGAGCTGCATCAGGTGTTTCGGGTCACGGCCGCGGACCTCGTAGAGATACTCTTCGCCCGCCATGATCTCGACATAGCGGCCATCCTCGAGTTGGAGCAGGCCGTGCTGCTCGAGGGTGACGGGCTGGGGAAAATCGACCAGCACCTCGTCGCCGTGCACCAGCGGGATCACCCGCCGGCGGACGCGTCTCTCGTCGTGATATAGAATAGCGATATCAAAGCCGATGGCGGTCCCGCGGGGGACATAGGCGACGGCGCGGAGAGTTTCACCCATTAACGACGGTACTCGAACTGCGAGGCTTCCCAACCTTCGGGGCCACCTTAGCGGCTCAGACGTGGACGTTAAAGAGCAGGACGATCCAGAGGCACTGATAGGCGAGGTGAACGAGCACCAGCGCGAGGTGATAGCGCCGGTTCGGCGTCCAGATGGCGATGGCGGCCAGCGCCAGCCCAATCGGGACCTGGATCAGGTAGCCCAGGCCGAGCGTATCGAAGTAGGGCTCGCCCTTGACCAGGGTGTCGACGATGTCGAGCACGAAGGTGAGGCCGAAAATGGCGAAGAACCAGTGCCGGCGCTTGAGGAAGAAGTCCTCGTAGCCGTCATAATCGTCGAGCTTGTCGGGAAATAGCAGGGCGGCGAGCAGGAACAGCGTCACCGCATAGCCGATGAGGAAGGCGAAGAGCCCGAAATTCCAGTGCTGGACGCCGTAGAGCTCGAACTCCCACCACCAGAACAGCACCAGCTCGACGAGGATGGAGAGGCCCCAGAGCAGATGGACCAGCGAGAGCTTGGCGCGGTCCGGGTGCTGAATCAGGCCGGCATAGCCCATCAGCAGCCGGGTGATCCCAAGGCCCACCACCATGCCCATGACGATCCGCACATGCGGGAAGACTTCGCTGACGCTTGGCTCCACGGCGATCCTAGGGTGTCTGGATGTGTTCGGCGCAGGTGAGGATGGGCGCGGCATCCTCGCCCTGGGTCAGGTCGTAGAGCTCGGCATCGGTGCCCTTGCTCCACCAGACGAGGTTGGCGGCGGCATAGCGGGCGCCGGAGGCGGCGATCACCGAGCTCATCAGGTAGGTCTGGCCGTCATGGGGCACGAAGGCGAGGAAGTTGGGCGCGGCGTTGATGTATTCGACATCGAAACTCTCGGCGCCCTCGCAATCGTAGCGCACGAGCTTTCGCTCGGCGTCGCCGGCGATGGAGAGACCGAGCATGAAGCTGGTCTGTGCAGAAGCCGGCGCGACGCCGGCGGGCATCACGAGAGCAAGAAGGGCGAGGCAGGCGGCGGCGGTTC
Source organism: Devosia sp. (assembly GCA_036401035.1). Lineage (GTDB taxonomy): Bacteria > Pseudomonadota > Alphaproteobacteria > Rhizobiales > Devosiaceae > Devosia_A. The sequence continues at coordinate 1,903 of DASWWF010000024.1, read as the reverse complement.
TCATCATCTGATCTCCGTTGGCGACGCTGTGGCCGAGAATCAGACGATACCTTGCGTGTTGCCGCAGGGCCAGTGTGTCAGACCCTCCGCGACATCAGTGCGATGCTGCCCGGGATGGGAACGCCGTTTTCGAGGCGGATGGGGACGTCGGTGAAGGCGGGCGGGGTAAAGCCCTGGGCGGCGGCCAGGCGCTCGATGTAGGGCTTGCTGTGGGCGTAGCGGGCGCTGGCCTGGATGGTGAAGCTGTCACCGGGCACTAGCTCGATCGAGAGGGCGAGAAAGCCATCCGGGGGCATGGCGGTGGCGAGGCCCGCGAAGGTTGCCGTCAGGTCGCCGACATAGACCGCGGTGTCGGCGGCGATCACCAGGTCGTAGGGCCTGCGAGGAGTGGCGAGGAAGTCGGCGATGTCAGTGGCGGTGAGGTCGCGATAGCGGCCCTTGGCGCGTGCGATGTCGATCATTTTCGGCGACAGGTCGACGCCGTCGATGGCGTCGTAGAGGCCGGCGAAACGCTCGGCGACGAGGCCGGTGCCGCAGCCGAGGTCCAGCGCGGTCGCAAAGTGCCGGCCGGGCGCGACGGCCTCGACCGCCTGGCGCATGTCGTCGGGCAGGCGATAGCCGAGGCGGGTGGTGAGGTGTTGCTCGAAATAACCGGCATAGTCGTCAAAGAGGTCGCGCACGAAGGTGCTGTTGCCACTGGTGCCGCCGAGCGCGGCCAACATATGCGCGGCGCGGGCGTTCTCCGGGGCAAGCTCGACGGCGGTGCGGAAGCTTGCCGCGGCCTGCTCGCGCTCACCGAGATCAACCAGCGCGGTGCCCAGGCCGATATGGGCATCGGCATTGGCCGGATCGAGTGTCGCGGCCCGGCGATAGGCGGCGGCTGCATCCCTGGGCCGGCGCAGCACCTGCATGGTCTGGCCCAGCAGAAGCGCCGCTCCGAGTGCGTAGGGGCCGTGCGGATCCCGCGCGAGGGCGCGCTGGGCGAGGCCGGCGGCGATATCGAAGGCGTTGGTAGCGAAGGCCAGTTCGGCAAGCTTTGCCTGCGCGCCGGCATGGTTGGGGTCGCGGTCGAGGATGCGCTGGTAGGTCGGCGCCGCCTTGTCGATTTTTCCCAGCCGTGCGAATCGCTCCGCCGTACGCATGGCTGCATCGATTTCCAGGTCCCGCACACTGGCATGCCGCGTGATCTTGTCCGCCATCGTCCCCTCCGCGAGGGGCGGACTATGCGGGCCGGAACCTGGTCAGTTCAACGCAACTGACCGAGAAGTGATCGCTGTCTCAGAACAGGAAATAGCGCTGCGCCATGGGCAGAGCGGTGGCCGGTTCGCAGGTGAGCAGTTCGCCGTCGGCACGAACTTCGTAGGTTTCGGGATCGACATCGATCTGGGGAGTGGCGGCGTTGTGGATCATTGAGGCCTTGCCGATGCCGCCGCGGGTGTTTTCGACCGGCAGCATGCCTTTGGCGACGCCGAGCTGGTTTTGCAGGCCGTTCTCGTAGGCGACTTTCGAGACGAAAGTGACCGAGGAGTTGGTCCTGAGCTTGCCGAAGGCGGCGAACATCGGGCGGTAGTGCATCGGCTGGGGCGTCGGGATCGAGGCGTTGGGGTCGCCCATGGGGGCGGCAGCGATGGAGCCGCCGAGCAGCACCATTTCCGGCTTCACCCCGAAGAAGGCCGGGTTCCACAGGACCAGATCGGCGCGCTTGCCGACTTCGACCGAGCCGATGTGCTTGGATAGGCCATGCGCGATGGCCGGGTTGATCGTGTACTTGGCGATGTAGCGCTTGACCCGGAAATTGTCGTTCTCGCCGACTTCCTGCGGCAGGCGGCCGCGCTGGCGCTTCATCTTGTCGGCGGTCTGCCAGGTGCGGATCAGTACTTCGCCGACCCGGCCCATGGCCTGG
>DASWWF010000023.1:0-13750 GCA_036401035.1 Devosia sp. | reverse complement strand
GGCCAGCACCGCCCTGCCCTTCGACGCCCGCACCACCTGGATCGCGCTCATCGTCCTCACCATCCTGACGCTGAGCAAGAACGCCTACACGGCCGGGCTCTCGAGCTACTACACCTTCTACCTGATCGAGAAGTTCGGCGTTGCCGTGCAGGACAGCCAGTTGCTGCTCTTTGTCTTCCTCGGCGCCTCGGCGCTCGGTGTCTTCCTCGGCGGTCCGATCGGCGACCGCTTCGGCGCCAAGTTCGTGATCTGGTTCTCGATCCTGGGCGTGCTGCCGTTTACGCTGGCTCTGCCCTATGCCGATTTCACCTGGACGGTGATCCTCACCATCATCATCGGCCTCGTGCTCTCGTCGGCCTTCTCGGCCATCGTGGTCTTCGCGCAGGAACTGATGCCGGGGCGGGTGGGGATGATCGCCGGGATCTTCTTCGGCTTCGCCTTCGGGGCCGGCGGCATCGCCGCAGCGGCGCTCGGTGCCGTCGCAGATGCGACCAGCATCGGGTACGTGTTCTGGCTGTGCTCGTTCCTGCCGCTGGTGGGCCTGCTCACCATCTTCCTGCCCGACATGAGCCGGAAGGCATACGCCTGAGAGGGGGACGGCTCAGGCGTTCGCCCAGCCGTCCTTCATCAGCCGGAAGCCCTTCTCGTAGACGTCTTCGGGACGGGCGAAGAGCGGGCGCCAGATCTTGGTCGCGGCGGCGAGATCGGGCAGTGCCGAGCCGAAGGCCTCAATGGTCATCCAGCCATCCCAGCCGGCGGCCTTCAGCGCCTTGAACACCGACTGGAAGTCGATGTGGCCAGCCCCCGGCACACCGCGATTGTTCTCGGAGATGTGGACGTGGCTGATCTGCTTGATCGTCGCGGGGATGACGTCGGTGATCGAGTTCTCTTCGATGTTGAAGTGAAAGGTGTCGTAGAGATAGCCATAGTTCGGCTCCGCCACCTTCTTGACCAGCTCCGCCGCCTGGCCGGCGCTGTTGAGGAAGTAGCACTCGAAGCGATTGAGCGGCTCCACCGAGAGCGTGATGCCCTGCTTGGCCGCATATTGCGCGGCCGCCTTGTGGACCTCGACGCAGCGGGCGATTTCGTCCGCCGTCGGACCGGCGCCGGAGAACTCGCCGAGCGGCTGGTGGAAGGGGCCGGCGGCGACATCGCCACCGATGGCCGCGGTGCAGTCGACCAGCCACTTGATGTGGTCGAGCGCGCCCTGCCGCTCGGCCTTGTCGGCGGAGAGCGCATGCTTGCCGCCACCGGGCATGACGCCGATGCCGGTGGACTTGATGCCCGCCGCATTGAGGCGCTTGCCGAGCTTCTCGTAATGACCGACATCGCCTTCGAACATCGGGATTTCGACGCCGTCATAGCCGGTGGCCTGCAGCTTCTCGATGATCGGCCAATGCGCGTCGGTGACGTGCGTCGTCCAGAGCAGCAGGTTGAAGCCGAGCTTCACAGGTTCACCCACGAGCCCGACTTGCCTGAAGCGAGGATGGCGTCGCAGATGCGATTGGTCTCGAGTGCCTCGCGGAAGGTCGGGGCGGCCGGCTTGCCGGTCTTCAGTCCCTCGAGGAAGTCGGCCACCTGATGGGTGAAGGAGTGCTCGTAGCCGATGATGAGGCCGGGCACCCACCACTTGCCGAGATAGGGGTGGTCGCCGTCGGTGACGAGGATATTGGTCCAGCCGCGCTGCGCGCCTTCGACGCCGTGATCGAAATACTGCACGCGGTTGAGGTCGTGCAGATCCCAGCTCAGCGAGCCCTTTTCGCCGTTGATCTCGAGGGTATAGCCGGCCTTGTGGCCGCGGGCGTAGCGGGTGCTTTCGAAGGTACCCAGCGAGCCGTTGGCGAAGCGGGTGAGGACGGCGGAAGCGTCGTCAATGCCGACCTTCTGCTTCTTGCCGGTTTCGGCGTGGGTGCGTTCCTTGATGAAGGTCTCGGTCATGGCGGTGAGCGAGGAGATGCCGCCGTTGATCCAGATGGCGGTATCGAGGCAGTGGGCGAGGAGATCGCCGGTGACGCCGGAGCCGGCGGCCTCGACATCGAGGCGCCAGGTGGCGGCCCCGCCCTGCGGGACGTCGGGGGAAATCGTCCAGTCCTGCAAGAACTTGGCGCGGTAGTGGAAGATCTTGCCCAGGCGGCCGGCTTCGACCATCTGCTTGATCAGCATGACGGCGGGGACACGGCGGTAATTGTACCAGACCATGTTGGGGACGCCGGCCTTTTCGACCGCGTCGACCATGGGCTTTCCCTCGGCCTCCGTGCGGGCTAAGGGCTTCTCGGTCAAGACCATTTTGCCGGCTTTGGCGGCGGCGATGGCGATCTCGGCGTGGAGGTCGTTGGGCACGCAGATATCGATGGCGTCGATGTCCTTGCGGGCGACCAGGGATTGCCAGTCGGGCTCGATGGATTCATAGCCCCACATGTCGGCGAAGCGCCTGACTTTGCTCTCGTTTCTGGCGGCGACGGCTTTCAGGACCGGGCGGTAGCCGGTGTCGAAAAAGTGGGCGACATTGGCCCAGGCATTGGAGTGCGCGCGGGCCATGAAGCCATAGCCGACCATGCCGATATTGAGCTGCTTTGACATGAATTTGCCTGTTGGATGAATACTGGATGAACGGGTTTTCGGCGCGTTATTCGCGCCATCCATGCGCGTCGCGAACCTTGACCATGGCGCCGAGGATCTTGTTCCAGGTCTCCTGCGTCTCCATCACGGCGTTGGGGAACATGCAGCCGTCCCAGCAGATGTGGCGCATCGTCTTGGTCAGCTCGTTCTTGTCATTCCGTAGCCAATAGCCGGCATGCTTGGTGACATCGAGCCGGCCGTTGGGATCGTCGATCTGGCAGTGGCGGCCGGTCTTTTCGTGGTCGCCCGAGCCGAAGGTGGTGCCGTCGTTCTGGGCGACGTGGAAATCGAGGGTCCAGGGACGCAGCGCGTCGGCGACCTTGTGATAGGCGGCGTCGAGCGCGGCCTTGTCAGCCCAGTCGAAATCCTTGGGCAGGATGCGGTCCTTTTCGGCGTTGGCGCCGAGCACGAAGAGCATCGAGTGGGCCATGTCGGCCTGGTAGCCGACCACGCCCGGCATGTTGACCAGTTCGAGCAGTTTGACGTTCTCGCGCCAGGAATGCATGCCACCCCAGCAGATCTCGCCTTCGGCGACGATGAACTCGCCGTGGTCCTGGGCGATCTTGCCAGCCTCGCGGAAGGTCTCGGCGATGAGCTTGGTGTTGTTTTCGGGGTCCCTGTCCCAGGCCTCGACGCCGGTGGAGCTGTCGACGCGGACGCCGCCGGTGGGGCGGACGCCGAGTTCGCGCATCTGCTTGCCGATGACGCAGGCCTTGCGGACCTGGGTGAGGAAGCGCTTGCGCTCTTCGGCATCGCCCATGGCCGAGCCGCCGCCGGCGCCACCCCAGATCGGGGCGACGAAGGAGCCGATATTGAGCCCGAAGCTGCGGATGTGGTCGGCCTTGCGCTTGACCTCGTCGCGGTCGCTGTCGATCGAGATATGCGGGTCGGCCAGCCAGAGATCGACACCCTCGAACTTCTGGCCCTCGTACTCGGCCTTTGCAGTGAGGTTGAGCAGCGTATCGAGACCGATGATCGGCTCGCCGTCGCCAGACCCCTTGCCGACCACACCGGGCCACATCGCGTTGTGCAGCTTGGGGTAGTTGTTGGTGTGTTCGGCCATGTCGTTCTCCCTTAAATCATAGTCTTTTGCTAAGCGGCTTTGTGCCTGAGATTGATGCCGGTCTGGGCGTCGAAGAACATCACCTTGTCGGGGTTCCAGCCGAAGCGGACGGCCTCCTCGACCGCGACGTTGACGCGGGCGGGGACTGTGGCGCGGACGAGGTTGTCGCCGACGCGCAGGGTGACGATCTTTTCGATGCCGTGGTTCTCGATGTCGTGGATGCGAGCCTCGACCGGCGCGCCGGATTCCACGGTGACGTTTTCGGGGCGGATGCCGAAGGTCATGGCGCCCTCACCAGCGCTCTTGCCGGCGAGCGGCAGCTCGAAGGTCTTGGGTGCGATCACCGCGCCATTGCCGACGATGTTGCCGGACAGCAGGTTGATCGCCGGCGAGCCGACGAAGCTCGCGACGAAGGTGTCGCGCGGGTTGGTGTAGACCTCCTGCGGAGTACCGACCTGGACGAGGCGCCCGTGGTTGAGCACACCGATGCGGTCGCCCATGGTCATGGCTTCGACCTGGTCGTGCGTCACGAAGATGAAGGTGGCGCCCAGCCGCATCTGCAAGTCCTTGAGCTCGGACCGCAGCGCCTCGCGCAGCTTGGCGTCGAGAGCCGAGAGCGGCTCGTCCATCAGGAACACCTGCGGCTCGCGCACGATGGCGCGGCCGATGGAAACGCGCTGCATCTCGCCGCCCGACAGACGATCGGTCTTGCGATCGAGCAGGTGGCCGATACGAAGCGTCTTGGCCGCGTAGTCGATGCGCTTGGCGATATCCGCCTCGCTCATGCGGCGCACTTTCGAGCGCAGCGGGAAAGCCAGGTTGTCGCGAACGGTCAGGCGCGGATAGAGCGAATATTGCTGGAGCACCAGCGCCACGTCGCGCTCGGCCGGGCCCCAGTCGTTGACCTCGTACTCGTTGATATGGAGACGCCCGACCGTGGGCTTTTCGAGCCCCGCGATCATGCGGAGCGTCGTGGTCTTGCCGGCGCCGGTGGGCCCGAGCAGCACGAAGAACTCGCCATCCGCCACATCGAGATCGAGGTCCTCGACGGCGGTGAACGAGGCGAACTTCTTGGAGACGTTTTCGAGACGGATACGTGCCATGTCAGCCCAGCCGGATGTCGAGCGAGGCGCCCGATTTGGTGTCGAAGAAGTGCGCCTGCGCGGGATCGATTCGAGCCCACACGCGGTCACCGGCCTTGCCGACGAAGCCGGCCGTGGTGCGGGCGCGGAGCGTCTGCGCACCGACCTTGAGATCGACAATGTCGAAGCCGCCGAAGGGCTGGATGATGTGTGCCTCGACCGGCCGGTAACCCGGCTGATCGGTATTGCTTAACAGCACCCCTTCCGGCCGAACACCGAGCGAGAGCTCGTTGCCAGCCTTCTTGGACTGCAGCATACCGAGCAGTTCGCGCGGCAGGTCGAATTTCTCGCTGTCGAGGCTGATCTGTGCGCCACCCCCGGCCTCGCTGACCTTGGTGGCAGAGATGTTCATCACCGGCGAGCCGATGAACTGGGCGACGAAGAGATTCGCCGGACGCAGGTAGACCCCGGTGGGGGTGCCCACCTGCTGCAGCACGCCATCGTTCATCACCACGATGCGGTCGGCGAGCGACATGGCCTCGACCTGGTCGTGGGTGACGTAGATGGAGGTCGAGCCGTTCTCGATGTGCAGGCGCTTCAATTCCATGCGCATGGTTTCGCGCAGCTTGGCGTCGAGCGAGCCGATGGGTTCGTCGAGCAGCAGCGCCTTGGGCCGACGCACCAGCGCGCGGCCGATGGCGACGCGCTGCATGTCGCCGCCCGAGAGCGCCGAGGGGCGCGCGCGGAGCAGATGCAGGATGCCGAGCGAACGCCCGACCGACTTGACCGTCTCGTCGATCTTGTCCTTGGCCATGCCCACTGCCCGCAGCGGGAAGGCGAGGTTTTCGTAGACGGTGAAATGCGGATAGAGCGCGTAGTTCTGGAACACGAAGGCGATGTCGCGATCGGCGGCCCGCAGATTCTGGATCGGCTTGCCGTCGAGGAGGATATCGCCCGAGTCGATTTCCTCGAGGCCGGCGACGGCGCGCAGGGTCGTGGTCTTGCCGCAGCCCGAGGGGCCGAGGAAGACGACGAACTCGCGTTCCTTGACCGTCAGGCTCACGTCGCGGATGACGTGGACCGGGCCGAAATGCTTGTCGATGTTGCGCAGTTCGATCTCAGCCATGGTGCCCTCCCTTGACGGCGGCCGAGACGGACACCGGACCGGTATCGTCCTCGTCGATCCTGGGGCGGTCGGGCGCCGGGATGTGGACGGCGATGTTGAAGCCGATGATACCGATCAGCATGATCGTCACCGAGTACTGGTGCAGGATTTCGATCCAGGGCTGGCAGAGGAAGATGATCCCCAGGATCATCAGCCACATCGAACCGGGCTCCAGCACCTTGGCGTTGAAGCGTCGGAGACGCTGCTGCTTTTCGTGCCGCAGCTGCACGGCATTGGCGTTGTCCATTGTCATTTCCGGATCGCTCCGAAGCTCATGCCGCGCAGCAGGTGGTTGCGGAGCAGGAAGGTGAAGATGGCGACCGGCAGCAGGAAGAGGAACGTGCCGGCGGCGATCACAGTCCAGTCAGGCAGGCCGGAGCCGATCTGGCTGGGGATGAAGGGCGGCGCCGTCTGGGCGCGCCGGTTGGTCATGATGAGCGCGAAGGCATATTCGTTCCACGCCGTGATGAAGCAGAACACGGCGGTGGCGGCGATGCCGGTGGCGGCCTCGGGCAGCACGATCTTGAAGAAGGCCTGGATGCGCGTGTACCCGTCTACCAGCGCCGCCTCCTCGTACTCCTTGGGGATCTCGTCGATGAACCCCTTCATCAGCCACACCGCGAACGAGACGTTGAAGGCGGTGTAGAGAATGATGAGCCCGAGATGGCTGTCGTTGAGGCCGACCGCCCGGTACATCAGGAACATCGGGATGGCGACGACGATGGGCGGCAGCATGCGCGTCGAGAGCACGAAGAACAGCAGGTCCGCCTCGCCCTTCACCTTGAAGCGCGAGAAGCCGTAAGCGGTAATCGTGCCCATGCTGACCGCCAGCAGCGTCGAGGTGATGGCGACGATCAGCGAGTTGATGAAGCGATCGGGATAGCCCGAGAGCTGGATTTCGCCGCGGCCCGAACGGGTTATGCGTTCGCCGCCATCGAGCACCAGCTTTTCGAACCAGGGCGCGTTGTCGTAGTCGACCACTTCCTTGGGTTTGAGCTGCACGCGCTTGGTGAAGAGCTTCACGAAGGGCGAGATCTCGGGCTGGAAGACGATGGTGGGCGGGTTGGTGGTGGCGAGGTTGCGCGGCTTGAGCGAGGTGGAAATGATCCAGTAGATCGGCGCCAGCATGATGACGGTGACGACGAGCACCGCCGCGATGGCGACAGTGTTGCCCAGGCGCTGACCGCGAGACGAGACGACGGCCATGGCTAGCGTTCCTTCGCCTTGTTGAGATACTTGACGTAGACGTTGGTGATGCAGAGCACCATGATCAGCACGATGTAGGCGAGGGCACAGCTCTTGCCGGTCTGCCACTCCTGGAACGCCATCTTGTAGAGCCGGATCGACACCACTTCGGTGGTCGGCTGGCCCGACATCACATAGGCGAGGTCGAAGGTCTTGAAGGCCTCCATGGTGCGGAAGATGATCGCGATCAGAAGGATCGGCGCCACCAGCGGCAAGGTGATGCGGAAGAAGGTGTAGAGCCGGCTGGCGCGATCGATCGAAGCGGCTTCGTAGAGATGCTTGGGCACGGCCGAGAGGCCGGCGAGCGAGAGCAACATCACGAAGGGCGACCACATCCAGATATCGGTCAGCGCCACAGCGTAGAGCGCGATATTGGGGTCACCGAGCCACTCGAGCTTACCCAGGCCGAGGGCATAGTTGATGATGCCGAAATTGGGGTCGTAGAGCAGCTTCCAGAAGAGGCCGACGACGGCCATGGAGAGCATCATCGGCAGCAGCAGGAGCGTGGTGATGAAGCCCTTGAGCGGAAAGCTGCGATTGAGCAGCAGCGCCATGCCGAAGCCGACGATCACCTGGCCGGTGACCGAGACGATCACATACTGCGCGGTGATGGTGAAGTTGGACCAGATGTTCGGGTCAGCGAGCAGGTCCATGTAGTTCTTGAGGCCGATGAAGTTGACCGGGTCCTTGGTCGAGGCGCGGAAATCGGTGAACGAATAGCCGAGCGAATAAAGTAGCGGAAAAATATTGAAGACGATCAGGAAGAGGATCGTCGGGATCACGAACAGATTGCGGATCGTGATGTCGCTCCAGCCGCGAACGGCTGCGCGCGAACGCGGATCGAGCGTCGTCATCATGGTGTTCAAGGCACACGTCCCCCGGAGACTGCAAAGGTCCGGAGAGGCGCGCGGCGCCTCTCCGGGGATCACTTCAGTCGATCAAGCCGGCCCGCGGCCGTACTTGGCGAAGGTCGCCTTCCAGTCGGCGGCCAGTGCGTCGAGGGTCTCCTGCGAGGTGCCCTCGCCACCGACGATCGCCGGATAGACGCGCTGGTTGAGCTGGGTCAGCAGTTCGGCATATTCCGGCACCGCCCAGAAGTCCTTCACCTTGAACATGGTCTGGTAGAAGGCTTCGTTATACGGGGTGGCGTTGCGGAACTCGGCGCTCTCGAGCACGGCGGCCGAGCAGGTGTAGCCACCAAGTTCAGCCCAGCGCTTCTGGGTTTCGTCCTTGATGAACCACTGCAGGAACTTGAACGATTCTTCCTGGTTCTGGCTGTAGGAAACGATCGAAATACCCTGACCGCCCAGAGCGGCGAACTGGTCGCCATCGGGGCCCGGGGGGTTGGCGAAGAAGCCGGTGTTGGCGGCATTGGGGTTCGAGGCTTCGTTGATCAGCGCCGGGAAGAAGGCGAAGTAGTTCATGGACATCGCCGCGAGATTTTCGGTGATGGCCTGGTTGTTTTCCACGAAGAAGGTCTTGGCCCAACCCGGAGGCGTGAAGCTGTAGAGCTTCTTGTAGGCGTCGAGCGCGGCAACGGCCTTGGGGCCATTGATGTAGCCGTCGACCTCGTAGGTCTCCATGTTGCCCAGTTCGCCGCCAAACGAGAACAGCGCGTTCTCGAAGCCCATGGCCATGGCGTCATAGGAGTTGTCGGTGTAGATGGCCACGCCGTAGCGGTTCTGATCGGGGCGGTGGAAGAACTCGGCGATGTCGGTGAGCTGCTTCCAATCCTTGGGCACGCCCAGGTCATAGCCGTACTTGGCCTTGAAGTTGGCCATTTCGGTGGGATCTTCGAACCAGTCCTTGCGGTAGGCCCAGCCCACGGCGTCGCCTTCGGCCGGGATCGACCAGTACTTGCCGGAATTGCCCGGGTACTCGGCGTAGAACTTCATGGTGGCCGGAGCCATCAGGTCGAGAACCTTGTTGTCGTTCACGAACTGGGTGAGGTCGACATAGTGGCCGGCTTCCGACGCGGCGCCCAGCCACTGGCTGTCGCCGACGATCATGTCATAGGCGGAGCCCTGGGCGTTGAACTCGGTGAAGGCCTTGGTCTGGAAATCGCCCCAGGGGGTGGTTTCGACGGTGACCTTCACGCCGGTCTCGGCCTCGTACTCGTTGACGAGTTCCTGCAGGTAATTCGCCGGGTCCCATTCGGCCCAGAAAATGGTCAGTTCCTGCGCGAGCACGGACGTGCTCGACGCAAGCATCAGGCCGATACCGGCCAGCATGCCCTTGGTCAGGTTGCGCATTATGGTCCTCCCTATAGCGCGACATATGTCGTCACGTGGCCGGACCCGAAGGCCTGGCCGCCCCACCTCCATGGGGCCCCGGCTTGGCGCGTGCGCGAGCGTTGTTCGCGCGCCGCGCGCCTGCCGAATGCAGAAGGGTGAAAGCAACGGAAAGCGGATGTGTAGCGATACTGCCGCCGGGTCCTCCAACCCTTGCGGCCACTTCGGTGACGCACGTTCCTCAGGTGCGCCGCCGTTCCCCTCCCCGTCAGAAGTCTCCTCTCACCCCTGACGCAAAAACAGATTTCAACAGTTCCTACGTCGTAGTCAAGCTAACATGCTAGCATTATTGCTGAGATTTTCCTCGTTTCCCTGGTTTCGGTGCGGTGGATCGGGCTGGCGGAGCATCGGCGAGGGCGGCGCGGACCAAAGCGCTTGCGGTCCACTGCGCCACATCCTGTGCCGCGTCGAAATCGAGGCCCCACATATCCTGCAGCACGAGCAGGGTTTCGAGACCGTAGGACAGCGACAGGGCTTGCGCCAGCCGCTGGAATTTCTTCTCGCCCAGTGTGTTGTGCAGCGGCGCGATGGCGGCCTGCAGCACGGCGACACGGTGGCCGCGGGCGAAGGGCGGTTCGTCGCCCAGCGTGCCGGCGCGGCGGCGGGCCCATTGGTCGAGCGACAGCTTCAGCGCAGCGCGGAAGGTCGCTTCGAACTCGGCGATGCGGGGCATGGAGAGCGCCAAAAGGTCGCGGACGCGTTCCTCGGCGTCCTGGGACTCCGACTTCCACTCGAGGATCGGGCCGAGACCGGCATCGACCACGGCATGCACCAGCGCGGCCTGGCTGGGGAAGTAGCGGTAGGCGGTGGCGCGGGAAACTTCGGCGGCTTCGGCGACGTCGCTCACCGACGGGGTATGGCCGGCCTGCATCAGGGCGACGGCAGTCTCGAGCATGAGTTTACGGGTCCGGGCGCGTGGACCGCGTTCCGGCTCGGAGACTAGATCGGACTCTTGAAATGATACCCCCATGCCGAAATGATACGCACATCTCAAAATGCTTTGCAATGCTCGCCGGGCTCTGCCTAGTATGCGGACGAGGAGAGCCGGACGCGCTCAAGAGGCAGCGCCGCGGCCGAGGGGACACATCTCGATGAAGCGCATTTACGTGGTCGGCACCGCCGACACGAAAGGCGAGGAGCTTGCGCATCTCTGCGGATTGATCCGCGGGCTGGGCGCCTCGCCGGTGCTCGTCGATGTGGGCATCAAGACCCCGACGGTGCCGGTGGACGTGCCGGCCGATGAGGTCGCCGCCCACGGCGAGCCGGGCATTCTGCAAATGACCGAGCGTGGCCCCGCCGTCGCCGGGATGATGGCGGCGTTCGAGGCGTTCGTTTCCACCCGCGACGACATCGCCGGGATGATCGGCATTGGCGGCGGGGGCGGCACATCGATCGTGGCGGCCGGCATGCGGAAACTGCCGATCGGGCTGCCCAAGATCATCGTCTCGACTTTAGCCTCGGGTGATGTGGCGCCCTATGTGGGCGTTTCGGACATCGTGATGATGCCCTCGATCACCGACATGGCCGGGCTCAATCGCATCAGCCGGGTGATCCTGTCGAACGCGGCTCAAGCGATCGTCGCCATGAGCGCCAACCCGCCCAGGATAGAGGGCGGCAAGCGGGCCATCGGGCTCACCATGTTCGGCGTCACCACGCCGGCGGTGACGGCGATGGTGGGGGCGCTGGAAGGCCGCTACGAGCCGCTGGTGTTCCACGCCACCGGCACTGGCGGACGGACGATGGAACGACTGGTCGATTCAGGGCTCATCACCGGCGTGCTCGACATCACCACCACCGAGGTCTGCGACCTCCTGGTGGGCGGCGTGTTGCCCGCCGGGCCGGATCGCTTCGACTGCATCGCCCGGACGAAAGTGCCGTGGGTCGGATCGCTCGGCGCCTGCGACATGGTCAATTTCTGGGCGCCGGACACTGTCCCCACCCGATTTGCCGGCCGGCGCTTCTACAACCACAATGCCAATGTGACGCTGATGCGGACGACGCCGGACGAGTGCCGCGCTATCGGCGAGTGGATCGGCGGCAAACTCGATCTCTGCGAAGGCCCGCTGGTGCTGCTGATCCCCGAAAAGGGTGTTTCGGCGCTCGATATCGAGGGTGGCGCCTTCTGGGACCCGGAGGCTGATGCCGCCCTGTTCGACGCGGTGACGCGTACTCTGCTTCCTGCCCCCAACCGGCGCATCGAGCGCCTGCCGTTCCATATCAACGATCCCCAATTCGCGGCGGCTGCCGTCGCCGCCTTCAACGACATCGCCAACTAGAAGGGCCAGCCATGGCATCGATCCCGCGCGCCGACATCATGAGGAAGTTCCGCCAGATGGTGGCCGAGAAGCGGCCCATCGTCGGCGGCGGCGCGGGCACCGGCCTGTCGGCGAAATCGGAAGAAGCCGGCGGTATCGACCTGATCGTCATCTACAATTCCGGCCGCTACCGCATGGCGGGCCGCGGCTCGTCGGCGGGGCTGCTCGCCTATGGCAATGCCAACGAAATCGTCAAGGAAATGGCGGTCGAGGTGCTGCCGGTGGTCAAGCACACGCCGGTGCTGGCCGGGGTCAACGGCACCGACCCATTCATCCTGATGCCGCAGTTCCTCGCCGAACTCAAAGCCATGGGCTTTTCGGGCGTGCAGAATTTCCCGACCATCGGCCTCTTTGACGGCACCATGCGTGTCTCGTTCGAGGAAACCGGCATGGGCTATGGACTCGAGGTCGACATGATCGCGCAGGCGCATGCGATCGACCTGCTCACCACGCCCTATGTGTTCAACCCCGATGAAGCCACGGCGATGACCAAGGCCGGGGCCGACATCATCGTCGCCCATATGGGCGTGACCACCGGCGGCGCCATCGGCGCCACGTCGGCCAAGTCTCTGGACGACTGCGTGGCCGAGATCGACGCCATCGCGGCGGCGGCGCGCAAGGTGCGCGACGACGTGCTGGTGATCTGCCATGGCGGCCCGATCGCCATGCCCGACGACGCCCGCTACATCCTCGACAATTGCCCGGGCGTGCACGGCTTTTACGGCGCCAGCTCAATGGAGCGCCTGCCGGTGGAGGTCGCAATCAAGGGGCAGGTCGAGGGGTTCAAGGGGCTTACGCTTCGCTGAGCGAGTAGTGAGCAGGGTCTCCCGCTCACACCCCCTACTCGCTACTCGCTACTCGCTATTCGCTGCCCACTGGAGGAAACACATGGCCGAGAACAATTTCGTCTATCCGCGCGACGTGCAGGCGTTCGGGTTCGACTGGGGGAGGCTGGCGTTGACGGTGGGGCCGGAGGTCAATGGCGCCGAGACGTTTTCGGGCGGGGTCGTCGATCTGCCCAGCGGCCAGGGCCACAGCCGGCACAACCATCCGGGCTGCGAGGAGATCATTTTCGTGATCTCGGGCGAGGGCGAACAGATGGTGGAAACGCCCGAGGGTGTGCCCGTGACGCAGAAAGTCGGCCCCGGCTGCACGGTTTTTGTGCCGCGCGACCGCTTCCACTCGACACTGAACACCGGAAAAGGGCCGATGCAGCTCTTTGTGGTCTATTCGCCGGCCGGTCCGGAACTCGGGCTGCGGGACCTGCCGGATTTCCGGCTATTGCCCAAGGGAAGTTGAGAACGCTTTCCACTTCCAAGTAACGATCCAACGCTTTACCCTTGGACAAGGGGGAGCGGACCGCCTAAGTGCAAGTCGCGTTTTGGGAAAACGCGCACTGCATTCAGATACTTGCGGGTCGCGCCCCGGAACCGGAACCACATTTTCCTGGGGCGCCTCTTGGACACGGGCATGGATCAGGTTTTGTCGCGCCGCCTGGCGGCGGTGCTGTGTGCCGACATTGCCGGCTACAGCGCGCTCGTTGGCGCCGACGAATCGGGGACCATTGCGGCGCTGCGCGGCCACCAGGCTGCGGTGAACGAGGTACTGACGCGTCATGGCGGCCGCGTCGTCGATCTCGCCGGTGACGGACTGATCGCAGAATTTCCCAGCACCGTGTCGGCCGTCGAAGCCGGTCTCGCCATGCAGGCGATGATGGCCGAGCGCAACAAGGCGGTGCCGGAAGGCCGGCGCATGCTGTTCCGGGTCGGCATCAACCAGGGCGACGTGATCCACGACGAAACCCATATCTATGGCGGCGGCATCAACGTCGCCGCCCGCATCCAGACCATCGCCGAGCCCGGTGGCGTCTACATCACCGGCAAGGTGCACGAGGAAGTGCGCGACCGGATGAAGGCCACCTTCCGCGACCTGGGCGAGAAAAGGCTGCGCAATATCAGCCGCCCGGTGCG
>DASWWF010000022.1:0-1925 GCA_036401035.1 Devosia sp. | reverse complement strand
GGAAGCCGATTCCGCCCTCGAGCCGGCCAGCATGGCCAAGCTGATGACGGTGGCCGTGGTCTTCGATGAGTTGCAGCGCAAGCGGCTGCAGATGACCGACGAATTCTTCATTTCCGAGCATGCCTGGCGCGACGGCGGCGCCTCCTCGGGCGGCTCGACCATGTTCGCCGAGCTCAATTCCAAGGTGGCGGTGGCCGATCTCCTCCGCTCCGTCATCATCCAGTCGGGTAATGACGCGGCGATCGCGCTGGCCGAAGGCATAGCCGGCAGCGAAGTGACATTCGCGGGCATGATGAACCAGCTGGCGGCAGAAATCGGCATGACCAATTCGCATTTCGTCAACGCCACCGGCCTGCCGGATCCGAACCAGTATTCGACGGCGCGCGACCTGGCCATCCTGGCGCGCTTCCTCATCGCGCAATTCCCCGAATACTATCCGATCTTTTCCGAACCCGAGTTCACCTGGAACAAGATCCGGCAGCAGAACCGCAATTCGCTGGTCGAAATGGGCATTGGCGTCGATGGCCTCAAAACCGGCCATACCGAGGCCGCCGGCTACGGCACGGTGGTCTCGACCGCTGCCGGCGGGCGCCGGCTGATCGCCGTGCTGCACGGGCTCACCTCGATGACGATGCGCGCCGAAGAGGCGAGGAAGCTCGTCACATGGGGCACGCGCGGCTTCGAGCTGATCCCGGTCTTTGCCGAAGGTCAGGTGGTCGCCCGGGCCAATGTCTATGGCGGCAAGGAGCCGGAAGTCGGGCTCGTGGGCAAGGGCAATATCGATCTCTTCCTGCCCAAGGGCGCCAATAACTGCCCGACTGCCACCGTTACCTATCGCGGCCCGCTGCGCCCGCCGGTCAAGGCCGGGCAGGAAGTCGGGCAGCTCAACGTCATGTGCAACGACGTGGTGGTCCAGGTCACGCCGCTCTATGCGGCCACGGATGTCGAAGAGGGAGATATCGTCCGCAAGGCGTCCGACGCGGTCAAGCAACTGCTGCTCGGCTGGCTGTAACCCGAAGGAATTCCGATGCTCGACGTGCCAGCCAAGGTCGCGGCCCGCTTCATCACCTTTGAGGGTGGCGAAGGCGTCGGCAAGTCGACGCAGGTCAAGCGGCTGCTCGCCAATCTGAGCAAGCGGGAGATTTCCGCCGTCCGCACCCGCGAGCCGGGCGGCACGCCCAAGGCTGAAGCCGTCCGCGCCTTCATCCTGCAAGGTCGGTCGGAGAGCTGGGGGGCGGGGGCCGAGGCCGTGCTCTTTGCTGCAGCGCGTCTGGACCATGTGAACCAGCTGATCGGCCCCAGCCTCGATTCCGGCAAATGGGTCATTTCCGACCGCTTCCACGATTCCACGCGGGCCTATCAGGGCCTCACCGGTGGCGTGGACGACAAGCTCATCCGAGGGCTCGAGTCACTGGCGCTCAACGGCCGACGGCCAGACCTCACCGTCATTCTCGACATGGACCCGGAGGTGGCCTTCCGCCGCGTCAACGAGCGCGAGCTCGAGGGCGCGCTGCAGGCCACCGGCGACCGGTTTGAAAAGGAAGACCTCGACTGGCACCGGCGGCTGCGTGATGCCTTCCTCGCCATCGCCGCCAACAATCCCGAGCGCTGCGTGGTGATCCCGGCGGCGCAGAGCGAAGATGCGCTGGAACAGGAGATCTGGGACACGCTCACCCGCCGTTTCCCCGAGCTGCAGACCGGGACCACGGCTTGAGCGAGGTCGAACAGCGCGAACCCGACCAGCTCGATGGCGTGCCACTGCCCGAGATGCAGCGTCGCGTGGTGGGGCACGAGGAAGCCCGGGCCGGCATTCTGGCGATGCTGGCGGCCGGGCGCATGCCCGGTGGTGTGCTGATCCACGGCCCGCACGGCATCGGCAAGGCCACCATGGCCTTCGACCTCGCCCGCAAGATCTTCGAGCGCAC
>DASWWF010000021.1:0-1681 GCA_036401035.1 Devosia sp. | reverse complement strand
CTCGCGGCCATAAGTCGAAGTGGTCCCTCCCCGGCGGGGAGGGATGAGTTGCGTCAAGTAGCGGTGCGTCCAGTGAAGAGTCCGAAACTGCTCCTGCGCCTCAGGCGCGGGCTCAAGCGTCGTCTCGATGTCGCCCACCTGGAGGTGGAGCGGCAGCAGCCGGCGGATTCCGATTGGCACGCCATGCTGGAGCGTCTCGACGCCGAGGCGAAGGCCAAGGACCGGCTCCGCGCCGCCGAGGCCGCGCTCAACCGGCTGGCCCGTTCCGAGCCCAACTAGCCAAAGCCGCCGAAATCAGGGGATCGCGAGGCGTGCGACGCCCGCTGCACTTGCCTTTCGGGTCCTCGTTTGCAAATGTCGCAGCCCCGGCGCGCCGGGGGTTTTGCTGTCCCGCAACAGGGTCGCGGGGAACACGAGGAAGAAGATGAAAGTCACGCTGGAGCGCAATCACCTGCTCAAGTCGCTGGGGCATGTGCACCGCGTGGTGGAGCGTCGGAACACCTATCCGATCCTCGCCAACGTTTTGATGAAGGTCGCCGACGGAAGGCTCGACCTGCGCGCCACCGATCTCGATATCGAGGTCACCGAGAACGTCCCCGCCATGGTCTCGACCCCGGGCACCACCACGGTGCCGGCGCATACGCTCTACGAGATCGTCCGCAAGCTCGCCGATGGCGCCGAAGTGCGGCTCGAGACCGAAGGCGGCGAGCAGATGCTGCTCACCTCCGGCCGCTCGCGCTTCCACCTGGCCTGCCTGTCGCCGGACTCGTTCCCGGACCTGAAGTCGGGCACCTTTACCCACGAATTCTCGATCCCCGCCGCCGCCCTGCGCGAGCTGATCGAGCGCACCCAGTTCGCGATATCGAACGAAGAGACGCGCTACTATCTCAACGGCATTTACCTCCATGCCATCCAGCAGGGCGCGACCTCGATCCTCCGCGCCGTGGCGACCGACGGTCACCGCATGGCCCGCGCCGAAACGGATGCGCCGGCGGGTTCGGCCGGCATGCCGGGCATCATCGTGCCGAAAAAGACCGTCAGCGAAGTCCAGAAGCTGCTCGACGGCGCCGATGGCGACGTGAAGGTGGAAGTGTCGGACACCAAGATCCGCTTTACCCTGGGCGGCGTCGTGCTGCTCTCCAAGCTGATCGAAGGCACCTTCCCGGACTATGACCGGGTGACGCCCAAGAACAACGACAAGCAGATGAATGTCGACAAGGCGAGCTTCGCCATCGCCGTCGACCGCGTCTCGACCATCGCGTCCGAGCGCGGCGGCAAGGCCGTGAAGCTGTCGGTCAAGGAAGGCCAGTTGGAACTGTCGGTCACCAATCCCGACCACGGCACGGCCAGCGAAGAGCTGGCGGTGGAGTTCGAGCCCGAAAGTTTCGAGATCGGCTTTAATGCCCGCTACCTGCTCGACATCATCGGCCAGATCCGCTCCGAGAACGCCGTGTTCCTCTTCAACGACGCCGGCTCGCCGACGCTGGTGAAGGAAGACGGCGATGCCAAGGCGCTCTACGTGCTGATGCCGATGCGGGTGTAGCGAATAGCCAATAGCGAGTAGCGAATAGGGTTCTTTCCCTACTCACTATTCGCTACTCACTACTCGCTATGCGTTTCATCTCCCGGCTTCGCCTCAGCCATTTCCGCAATTACCAGTCGGCCGCGCTCGATCTCGATG
>DASWWF010000020.1:0-1726 GCA_036401035.1 Devosia sp. | reverse complement strand
CCCTCGGTCTGGAACTTCTTCACCATCGAGGTGCTGAGCTTCTCGTCCTCGCAGATCGGTATCGCGCTGGGCGCCTTCGGCATCGGCTTTGCGCTGAGCCAGGCTTTGCTGGTCGGCTACGTCACCAAGAAGATCGGCGAGTGGTCGACGGTGCTGGTCGGCATGCTGGCCGCCGCCATCGCCTTCGTCGGCACCTCGTTCATCCACTCCGAGCTGCCGCTCTATGGCTTCCTGGTCTTCGGCTCGCTCGCCGGCCTCGCCGGTCCGGCCATCAACTCGCTGATGAGCCGGCAGGTGCCCGACGACTCGCAGGGCGAGTTGCAGGGCGCCATCAACGCCACCAACTCGCTGGCCTCGATCCTGGGGCCACTGCTGGCGACGCAGCTCTTCAGCTTCTTCACCCAGGCCCCCAAGGGCGCCCCAGACTATTTCCCCGGTGCTCCGTTCCTCGGCGCCGGTATCCTCGTGACCATCGCGGCGATCCTCTTTGTCTACACCGCCCGCCGCTTCGACCTGATGCACCGTCCCCCGGTGGCCAAGAAGAAGCATGTCCACGAAGCGCCGCAGCCCGGTCAGCAGGCAACACCGCCGCACGAAGAGAACACGGACGCCGACGACACCCGCGGCCCCACCTTCCCCCACTAGAAACACCAAGGGGCGCCGCAGCGCCCCTTTTTGTCCGTTCATCCGTCGTTCATTTTCCGAGCGTCGAGGGCCATTTCCCGTGCTGCTCGCCCTCGCGGTCGATGAGGATAAAGCCATGCGCGCCGAAGAAATCGCGCTGCCCCTGCGTCAGGTTGGCCGTGCCTAAAGCCTGACGGTAACTATCGAAATAGGCCAGCGAAGCCGACAGACAAATGAGCGGGAACTCATCGATCGCCGCCGCCGCCACGGTCGTGCGCAGCGACTTGTGCGCATCCTTCATGATCGCGATAAAGTCGGGCACCATCAACAGGTTAGTCGCCTCGCCCCTGGCATAGGCCGCCGACATCTGATCGAGGAACCGCGACCGGATGATACAGCCGGCGCGCCAGATCTTGGCGATCGTCGCGAGCGGCAGGTTCCAGCCATTCTCCTCGGACGCCTTCTGCATCACCGCAAAGCCTTGCGCGTAGGACACAATCTTGCCCGCCAGCAGCGCCTTCTCGAGGTCAGCCAGCGACACGTTCGACTTGCCGCCTGAGCGCTTGCCATAGGCCGCCTCTGCCGCGATGCGCTCTTCCTTGCGCGACGAGATCGAGCGCGCCGCCACGGCGCCTTCGATGGCCGTCGCCGGTACGCCCAGCATCTGCGCCGCGATGGCGGACCACACGCCGGTGCCCTTCTGGCCGGCCTTGTCGAGGATCAGATCGACCAGCGGCTTGCCCGTCTTGGGTTCCACCGCAGCCAGCACATGGCCCGTGATTTCAATGAGATAGGAGTTGAGCGGACCCTTGTTCCACTCCTTGAACACTTCCGACGCCGCGACCGGGTTCATGCCCAGGCCGTCACGCATCACGCCATAGACTTCGGCGATCATCTGCATGTCGCCATATTCGATGCCGTTGTGGATGGTCTTGACGAAGTGACCGGCACCGCCCTTGCCGAGATAAGCGCAGCACGGCTCGCCGTTGAACTTGGCCGAGATCGCTTCGAGGATGGGCTGAGCGTTCTTCCACTGCTCTTCCGGACCGCCGACCATGATCGAGGGACCATGGCGGGCGCCCTCTTCGCCACCCGACACGCC
>DASWWF010000019.1:0-3683 GCA_036401035.1 Devosia sp. | reverse complement strand
TAGATTCCCCCCATCGCCACCCCTCAAGCGAGGTTGCAAACGAGCGGCCGGGGTAGCGAGGCTGGGTGGGGGAGACGTCGGTCGACCCCAGGCCAAGCCGGGAAGGTCTGACGGGTTTAGGTACCCCGTCGCCTTAATTTGTTGCCGCGATGGGGCTCATGTTCGGCGCCATCCCAGGGGTTCGACTGGAGAAACGCGAAGAGCGTGGTCTGGTCAGGACAAGGACCCTGCGGCGGTGGGGCACTCCGCTAAACGCCCCGGATCATCTCGTGTGAACGCCCAAAATCCCGGTCGCGACGGCGGAGCAGGGCCATCTCCCTGCAAAGGGATCTCGAACCATCGACGGGCCATGCTCCGCCGTTGTTCGCATCGTGATAACCGGGCGCTGCTGGCGGCCCGGCCCACGGGCTTGGGCTGTTGCGGCGCGGCAACTGGCCTCAAACGGCTGTGAAAGCGTCCACAATTCCGCCTCTCTCTGCTATGATTCCAAGGTAATTCGCGCTGGCTGCGTCGCGCCGCGCCTGGTGGGGTTTTCGACTACATGCTCAGACTTCTTGGCTGGCTCTTCGGTTTCGGCATGTTCTGCGCCCTGGGCGCAGTGGCCGTGGCGGCGGTTTATCTCGCCGATCTCAGCAACAAGCTGCCCGATTATACCGTGCTCAAGGACTACCAGCCGCCGGTGACGACGCGCGTCCATGCCGCAGACGGTACGCTCTTGGCCGAATATGCCCGCGAGCGGCGGCTGTTCCAGCCGATCGAGACGATCCCGGCGCAACTGCTGCAGGCTTTCATTTCGGCCGAAGACAAGGATTTCTACAAGCACGGCGGCCTCGCCTTCGACGGCATCATCCGCGCGCTGCGCGACAACATCATGGCCAAGATCGACGGCAACGACTCGATCCAGGGCGGCGGCTCGAGTATCACCCAGCAGGTGGCCAAGAACTTCCTGCTGTCGTCGGAGCAGACCTGGGACCGCAAGATCCAGGAAGCGATCCTGGCGCTGCGCATCGAGAGCACCTTCTCCAAGGACAAGATCCTCGAGCTCTACGTCAACGAGATTTTCCTCGGGCTCAATTCCTACGGCGTGGCCGCGGCGGCGCTCAACTACTTCGACAAGGCGCTGTACCAGCTATCGCTGTCGGAGAGCGCCTATATCGCGGCGCTGCCCAAGGGGCCGAACAATTATCATCCGTTCCGCCGCCCCAAACAGGCCATCGAGCGCCGCAACTGGGTGCTCGATCGCATGGCCGAGAACGGCTACGTCACCCAGGCCCAGGCCGACGAGGCCAAGCAGGATCCGCTCAACGTGGTGCCGCGCCAGTCCGGCAGCCAGCTCTATTCGGCGGAGTATTTCACCGAGGAAGTGCGCCGCCAGCTCGGCAAGCTCTATGGCGAGGAAGAGCTCTATGGCGGCGGACTCAGCGTCCGCACCACGCTGGTGCCGAAACTGCAGGAATATGCCCGGCAGGCGCTGATGGACGGATTGATCGCCTATGACCACGGCGAAGGATTCCGCGAGCCGGTGGCGACCATCGACATTTCCGGGGACTGGGGCGTGGCGGTCAACGCCATCAAGCCGTTGAGCGACGTGCCGGAATGGACGCTGGCCGTGGTGCTGGAGATGGGCAACAACGAGGCCAAGATCGGTCTGCGTCCCGTGACCGACGTCGAGGGCAAGGTCGCTGCCGAACGCAACACCGGTATCCTCGCCGGCGGCGACATCAAGTGGGTCAGCAAGAAGCTCCAGGATGTGCTCAAGGTCGGCGACGTCGTCTATGTGTCGCCACTCGCCGACAAGCCGGGCCATTTCACGCTCGAACAGGTGCCCGAGCTCGAAGGTGCTTTGGTCGCCATGGACCCGCGGACCGGCCGTGTGCTGGCCATGGTCGGCGGTTTCTCCTTTGCGGAATCCGAGTTCAACCGCGCCACCCAGGCGCTGCGCCAGCCTGGCTCCTCGTTCAAGCCGATCGTCTATTCGGCGGCGCTCGACAATGGCTACACCCCGGCTTCGGTGGTGCTCGACGCGCCGCTCGAGATCGTCAATGGCGACGGCTCGGTATGGCGGCCGGAGAACTACGCCCAGTCCTTCTACGGTCCGCAGACCCTGCGCGTCGGCATCGAAAAGAGCCGGAACGTGATGACGGTGCGGCTCGCCAAGGATATCGGCATGCCGCTGATCTCGGAATATGCCAAGACCTTTGGCATCTACGACAACCTGCAGCCGCTGCTCGCCATGTCGCTGGGCGCCGGCGAAACCACCGACATGCGGATGACGGCGGCCTATGCCACCATCGCCAATGGCGGCCGCCGCATCACCCCGACGCTGATCGACCGTATCCAGGATCGCTACGGCAAGACCGTCTACCGCCATGACGAACGGGTCTGCGACGGCTGCACGGCCGATGCCTGGAACCAGCAGGCCGAGCCGCTGATCATCGACAATCGCGAGCAGGTGCTCGACCCGATGACGGCCTACCAGATCACCTCGATGATGGAAGGCGTGGTGCAGCGCGGCACCGGCACCGGCGCCAAGAGCCTCGGCCGACCGGTGGCAGGCAAGACCGGCACGTCGAACGACTACAAGGACGCCTGGTTCATCGGCTTTACCCCGGAACTGGCGGTGGGCGTCTATGTCGGCTTCGACACGCCGCGCAATATGGGCCGGCAGGCGACCGGCGGCGAAATGGCCGTGCCGATCTTCACCGAATTCGTCTCCAAGGCGCTCAAGGGCGCGCCTCCGACCCCGTTCAACATGCCGCCCGGCATGGCGCAGGTCTGGATCGACCCGGCTTCGGGCGTCAAGGCGATGGGCGGCGAGGCGGCGATCTACGAGGCGTTCAAGCCCGGCACGGGCCCGAACCTCATCACCTCGGTGATCGGCGTCGACTCCAATGCCTTCATGAACATCGAGGCTGGCGGCGGCACCGACCCGGCCACTGACATCACCATGGGCCGCGGCGGGCTGTTCTAGGCTTGCCGCTGGTCCTCTACCCCGACCCGCGCCTCAACCAGGCGGCCGTCCCGCGGGCGGTCGACGACAGCCTGCGCGCCATCGGTATGCGCTTGCTGGAGGCGGCGAAAGCCGCTCAGGCCTATGGGCTGGCGGCGGTGCATACGGGCGCCGTGGCGCCGGTGGTGGTAATCTCGGCCGACCCCGATCCGGGCCAGCGCGACTATCTGCTGCTCTACAATCCGGAGGTCCTCGCCGTTGCCGAGAAAACCGTGATCGGCCCCGAGGGTTCAGTGTCGATGCCCGAGGTGCAGGTGGAAATCCTGCGGCCGGTCTGGGCCGAGGTTGCGTTTGACGACGAGACCGGCACCCGGCAGACGCGGCGGTTCGAGGGATTGCCGGCGCGGATCGCCCTGCACGAGATCGACCAGATGAACGGCGTCTTCTTCCTCAACCGGCTGTCGCGGCTCAAGCGCGACATGGTGCTCAGGAAGTGGAAGAAGCGGGCTGGTTGATCCCGGCGGCGCAGTCCTCTACATGAGCCCTTCGAACGAATGGGTTGAATCATGCGCGCGGAAATCGAGAAGATCGTGGCCGAAATCGAGCAGGTGCTGAACCTGCTGCGGAGGCATCTCGACTGGGATACGGCCGAGGCGCGCCTCGACGACCTCAACGCGCGCACCGAGCATCCCGAGTTCTGGAGCGACCCGGAAAAGGCGCGCACCATCATGCG
>DASWWF010000018.1:0-16907 GCA_036401035.1 Devosia sp. | reverse complement strand
AAATCTTCCGCGGTGGGGCTGGCATCGGTCATCGTTGGATCGATGATCGAGGTAAAGCCGTCATCCACCACGCCCTCGGTCTTGCCGCTGCCGCCGCCATGCGAGCCGTCGCCACCACCGCCCGTGCTGCCCGCTGCTTCCACCGTCGACGTGCCGATCAGCACGTAGCCGCCATTGGTCACGAGGCCGACGCCCTTGAAGACCAGGAGGGCGGCGGCCGCGAAGATGACAACGGGAAGCAGGCGGACCGATCTCATGCGGCGTTACTGCCGTTGATCCGGGGCCGCATCGCCAGCTGCTGCAGCGCCGATTGCAGCTTGCCCTCGGCCGGCCTGGGGGGCTCGACCACCCGGGGCTCGGGCATTGCGCCGGGCTGCGAGCGGGCCATGGTGGTGATCTTGGCGATCTTGTCCATGATCTGCTGGCCGGCATTGACGTGGTTGGCGATCTCGACGCCGAACTTCTCCGCTTCCTGCAGGCGGGCCTGCAGCACGGCATCGGCCTCGACCGCGGCGGTCTTGAGCTCGGTGACCGCCGCATTGGCTAGCGAAGTCGCCTGCACGAGGTCCGCGACCATCTTGCGGAGCTGGTCGCGGTCGGAGTGCAACCGCTTGAGACGCTGGTTGAGGATGATGCAGTAACCAATCGTGGTTGCTAGCAAAATCGCGACCATGCTTTCAACGATCAGACCTAACGCCATCACCTGCCCTCCCGGGGCTGTTCGTCAATTGCTTCGAAGGCCGCCATCGTCACCCTCGGCGGGTTGAGCGGCCGCGTGGTGCGCACCGAAACGTGGTTGCCGATGTGGCCCATGATGCCCTGCGTCAGATCCACGTCGCCGCAGCGAAGCGTGATCGGATCGTTCGGCGAACGGTCGAACATCACCGTGTCGCCCGGCTGCAGGCTGAGCATGCGGCTCAGCGGCAGGTCGAGTTCGTGCAGCACGGCCTCGACCTCAACATCGGCGGCGTAGATTTCGGTAGCGAGATGGCCTTCCCAGATCGGGTCGCGGCCGAACTTCTCGCCCATATACATCTGCAGCAGCTGCTCGCGGATCGGTTCGATCGTCGCGTAGGGCAGCAGAATCTCGATCTTGCCGCCGCGATCGTCCATCTCGATGCGCAGCTCGATGAGGATGGCGGCATTGGCCGGGCGGGAGATCGCGGCAAAGCGCGGATTGGTTTCCAGCCGCTCGACCTTGAAATGCACCGGCGTCAGCGGCTCGAAGGCCTTGTGCGTGTCCTCGAGGATCACCTCGATCATGCGGCGGGCCAGCGCCATCTCGATCGTCGTATAGGGCCGGCCCTCGACGCGGATATTGCCGCCGATGCGGCGGCCGCCCAGCAGCACGTCGATCATCGAATAGATGAGCGCGCTGTCGACGGTGAGGAGGCCGAAATTCTCCCATTCCTCGGCCTTGATCACCGACAGGATGGCCGGCAGCGGGATGGAGTTGAGATAATCGCCGAAGCGCACCGAGGAGATCGACTCCATCGAGACTTCGACATTGTCCGAGGTGAAATTGCGCAGCGATGTCGTCGACAGGCGCACCAGCCGGTCGAAGACGATTTCGAGCATCGGCAGGCGTTCGTAGGAAACCAGCGCCGAGTTGATCAGCGCCTGCACGCCCGAGAGCTCGACATTGCCGCCGGCATTGGCGTCAAAGCCCAGCAGGCTGTCGATTTCGTCCTGGTTGAGCACGCGGTCGGCGGCGTCGCCCTCGCCCGTCACCGGATCGGCATCGAGCATGGCGGCCCATTCGGCCGACATCGCGTCGTCATTGGTCGTGTCGGCGACGGGGGCGGCGGTCGCGCCAATGCCATCCAGAGCCTCGTCGAGGTTCCAGTCGTCCGACAGTTTGTCCTGATCGGTGGGGCCAGCCATTACTGAACCAGGATTTCCTTGAACAGGATGCTGTCGATCTGCGCCGGGAAGATCGCCACGTTGACGCGGCGGCGCAGCTCTTCCTTGAGCCGGTAGATGCCGGCGGAGCCTTCGAGATCGCTCTTGCGCAGCTCGCGCAGGTAGACCTGGAAGGCGTCGACCACCTTGGCCATGCGCGGCTGGATCTCTTCCATCATTTTCTCGTCGGCGACTTCGAGCGCGATGGTGAGCTTCATGAAGGCTTCGCCCTCCCCCTCGGCCTTGAGGTTCACCGTCATGGTCGGCAGGTTGAAGATGAAGCTGTCGTGGGTCTCGGCCAGATGCGAGTCCGAGGCCGGCGGGCCCGAGAAAAAGAAGAAATAGGCCGCAGCGCCCGCGCCGATGAGCAGGAAGGCCGCCACGCCGGCGAGCAGCATGATCGGCGGCTTCTTCTTGGCCTTGGCACCCGAGGCGTCGCCGTCTTCGATATCCGCTTCTGCGGCCATGCCGAAAAACCCCCGGTTGCCGGACGATTCCGGCTCACCCACAGAGCTATGCAGGCCGCTGGTTAACGATTGGTTACCTGGAGGGTCAAAGCGGCACAATTTGCCGGGCAGCTTTTGCCGCACGCCGGGTTTTTCCGCCCCCGTCGTTTACCACCTGCCCAGGCTAAGCCTATGATTTTATTCAATTGTCCAGTTTGGCACGGTTTCTGCAATGTTAACGGCGAACCGCGACGGCTTGGGGAAGTCAGCGTGGTTCGGGGAATAACGGGGACCTTGCGCCAATGGAAAATGCGCAGCTCATTTCGCTCTCGCGCCAGATGGCCTTGCAGCGGCAGATGGATGTGGTGGCGAACAATCTCGCCAACATCAACACCACCGGCTTCAAGGGTGAGCAGATCCTGTTCGAGCAGTATCTGATGCCGGTCGCCCGCGACAAGGATTTCACCTACCCCGACCAGCCGCTCCACTATGTCGAGGACTGGGCCACCATCCACGACATGTCGAACGGCGCCATCACGCTCACCGGCAACCCGCTGGACGTGGCGCTCAACGGCGAAGGCTTCCTCACCGTCTCCACCCCTGCCGGCGACCGCTACACGCGCTCGGGCGCACTGCAGATCAGCAACGAAGGCACGCTGGTCGATATCGACGGCAACCCGGTGATGGCCGAAGGCGGCCAGGTGCAGTTCGACGACAGCGACACCGACATCACCATCTCGCCCACCGGCGTCATCTCCACCAATAACGGCACCAAGGGCCGGCTCGCCATCGTCGAGTTCGCCTCGCCCGAAATGCTGACCCGCGAGGGCAACAACCTCTACGCCGCCATGGATGGCACCGAAGGGCTGCCGGCCACCCGTACCAAGGTGGCGCAGGGCGCCATCGAACGCTCGAACGTCTCGGGCGTCGCCGAAATGACTGAAATGATCCGCGTGTCCCGCGCTTACGAAAGCATCGCCAACACGATGCAGAAGCAGGACGACATGCGCCGCACCGCTATCCAGCGGCTCGGCAGCGAAGCGAACGCCTGAGGAGGCTGACCCATGAAAGCTCTTTATATCGCATCGAGCGGCATGTCGGCGCAGGAGCGCAACGTCGAAGTCATTTCCAACAACATCGCGAACATGCGCACGACTGGCTACAAGAAGCAGCGCGCAGAGTTCCAGGACCTCCTCTACCAGTCCTACCGCCGCGCCGGCGCTTCGACCTCGGACCAGGGCACCATGGTGCCCGCCGGCCTCGAAATCGGTTCGGGCGTCAAGACCTCGGCCACCCCGCGCGTGATGAGCCAGGGCTCGGTGTCACCAACCGAGAAGGAACTCGACATCGCCATCCGCGGCGAAGGCTACTTCGCCGTCCAGATGCCCGACGGCTCCACCGCCTATACCCGCGACGGCTCGTTCGAACGCTCGCCCGAGGGCGAGATCGTCACCGTCGACGGCTACCCGGTGCAGCCCGGCATCACCCTGCCCGATGGCGCCACCGGGGTCTCGATCTCGACCGACGGTATCGTCGAGGCCTTCCTGCCCGGCGCCACCGCGCCGGCCCAGATGGGCCAGTTGCAGGTCGCCCGCTTCGTCAACAAGGCCGGCCTCGAATCCGCCGGCGACAACCTCTTCCGCGAGACTGCCGCCAGCGGCCCGGCCCAGATCGTGACGCCCAACCAGGACGGCGCCGGTGCGCTGCTGCAGGGCTATCTCGAAATGTCCAACGTCAACGCGGTGACCGAAATCGCCGACCTGATCGCGGCCCAGCGTGCCTACGAAATGAACGCCCGCGTGGTGTCCGGAGCCGACCAGATGCTCCAGGCCACGAGCCAGTTGCGCTGATAGGGAGCCGATAGATGAACCTGCTCAAGACCCTCGCCCTGGCCACCCTGTCGCTGTCATTCTCGACCGCCGCCTTCGCCCTGCCCGCGCTCAAGGGCGAGGTCGTGGTCACCGCCGAGATCGTCACCGTCGGCGACATGTTCGACGATGCCGGCTCGATGGCCGAACTCGCCATGTTCCGCGCCCCCAAGCCCGGCACCACCGGCATGGTCGATCTCAACGCCGTGGCGCATGCCGCCAGGCTCGTCGGCCTCACCGAGTTCGAGAATGTCGGCATCGCCCGTGTCCGCGTTTCCCGCGCCGCCACCATCGTCGATGCTGCCATGCTCGAAGCCATGGTCACCGAGGACCTGCGCGGCCGTGGCATCGTCCAGTCCGGCGTCACCCCGGACCTGAGCTTCGATACGCCGAACCTCAGCTTCAACGCCGAGGCGATCGAGCAGCCGGTCAAGCTGATCAATGTCCGCTACATGCCGGGCAACAACGCCTTTGCGGCCCGCTTCCAGATCGCCGGCACCGACCTGCCGGTCGATGTCACCGGCCATATCGAGATGATGGTCGAGGCCCCGCACCTGATCGACACCCGCCCCGCCGGCACGGTGCTGACCCCGTCCGACATCCAGATGAAGCTGGTGCCGCTCAGATATGCCGAAAGCACTGGCGTGGTGAACATCGACCAGCTGATCGGCAAGCAGCTCGAACGCTCCGGTCGTGGCGGCCTGATGCTGAGGGCCCGCGATGTCGCCGATCCGCAGGTCGTGGCCCGCAACCAGATCGTCACCGTCTACCTCAAATCCGGTCCGATGACCCTGACGGTCAAGGGCCAGGCGCTGAACAACGCCGCCGCCGGCCAGCCGGTGCAGGTGATGAACACCGCGTCAAAGAAGATCGTCATCGGCACCGCGCTTCCCAATGGCGGCGTCGAAATGACCTCTACCCTCAATATGGCCGGCCTCTAGAGGCACGACCGGAGTGACCATGATGAACACCCTCAACCTCGCTGCAACCCTCGCACTCGTTACGCTGCTCGCCGGCTGCTCGACCATGGATCGTCTGGCTTCGGTCAATCAGGCGCCGAAGCTGACCGCCATCGCCGACCCGACCGCCCAGCCCGGCTATCGCCCCGTCAACATGCCGATGCCGCAGGTGGTGGCCGCTTCGTACCAGCCCAACTCGCTGTTCTCGAACGAGGCCCGCGGCTTCTTCAAGGACCAGCGCGCCCACAAGATCGGCGACATCCTCACCGTGTCGGTGACCATCGACGACAGCGCCAAGATCGACAACGGCACCAACCGCAGCCGCACCTCGGCCAGCGAGAGCAGTGTCGGCGGCGTGCTCGGCTCGATCTTCAACAAGCAGGTTCCGCTGGTGGACGTCGACGCAACGGGCGCCATCAAGACCGGCGGCACCATGTCGGACGGCGGCAAGGGCTCGGTAAGCCGGTCGGAAAGTCTCGAGACGCAGGTGGCCGCGGTCGTCACCCAGGTGCTCTCGAACGGCAACCTGGTGATCGAAGGCCGGCAGGAAGTGCGGGTGAACTTCGAAGTCCGCGACCTCATTGTCGCCGGCATCGTCCGCCCCGAAGACATCCACGCCGACAACACCATCCCGTCGTCCAAGATCGCCGAGGCCCGCATCTCCTACGGCGGCCGCGGCCAGATCACCGATGTGCAGCAGCCGCGCTACGGCCAGCAGATCGCCGACGCCATCATGCCCTTCTGAGGCACCATCCAAGTGGGCGCCTGTCGAACCGGAAAAGCGCCAGAGACTTTTCCTGACAGGCTCCCGCCCCAGTTCCCCGCTGCCCGCGCGTTTCCCCCATTCGGCGCGAGCGGCACCGGCAAGGGCCAGAAGGTCCCTTGCCACCCCAGGCGCGCAGTCTCCCCGGCTGCGCGCCATCCCCATTTTTGGAGCGAGTAGCGAATAGCCGATAGCGAGTAGGGTTTTCGTGGTTCCGGCTATTCGCTATTGGCTATTCGCTACTCGCTTCTTGAGGCTCCCATGACCAACTCCGCCTTTTCCAAACTCGATGCGCTGGGCAAGAAGCTCGAGGCGCTCGACCATGCCCAGTCCATGCTGTTCGTGGACGAAGCAGTGAACATGCCGGCGGGCGGCGGCGAAAAGCGCGCCGAGGCCATGTCGGTGCTGGCCGGCATGCAGCACGAGATGGCCACCGCGCCCGAGATCGCCGATTGGATCGGCGCTGCCGCCGACGAGGATCTCGACGACATGCAGCGGGCGGCTTTGCGCGAGTTCCAGCGCGTCTACACCAACGCCACCTGCCTCTCGTCCGATTTCGTGCGCAAGCAGGTCAACGCCCGCCTCCGCTCCGAGCAGCTCTGGCGCGAATTGCGGCCGACCGGCGACTGGGCCGGTTTCCTGCCGGCCTTCGAGGGCGTCGTCGCCAATGTGCGGGAGGAGGCGGAACTGCGTGCCAGTGCACTCGGCCTCGCGCCCTATGACGCGATGATGGAACAGTACGACCCCGGCAACCGCGCCGCCGATATCGATGTGGTGTTCGGGGACCTCAAGGCCTTCCTCAAGGACTTCGTGCCGCAGGCCCTGGCCCGGCAGGAAGAGAAGCTGGCGGCAAAGCCGCTGAAGCCGCTCAACGCGCCCTTCCCCATTGAAAAGCAGAAGGCGCTCGGCCTCGCCATGATGGAAGCACTGGGCTTTGATTTCGAACATGGCCGGCTCGACATCTCGCACCATCCGTTCTGCGGCGGCGTGCCCACCGATGTACGCATGACCACGCGCTACACCACCGCTGAATTTCTATCCTCGCTGATGGGCATCCTGCACGAGACCGGCCATGGCCTTTACGAGCAGAACCTGCCCAAGGAATGGTCGCACTGGCCAGTGGGAAAGGCCCGCGGCATGGCAATCCACGAGAGCCAGAGCCTCTTCGTCGAAAAGCAGATCGCCCGCTCGCCCGAATTCTGGGAATGGGCCATGCCGCACGTGACCGAGCATCTCGGCGCCGACGCCATCCCCGGCTGGGACCTCGACGACGTGCTGGCGCATGTGCATCGGATCGAGCGCGGCCTGATCCGCGTCGATGCCGACGAGGCCACCTACCCCCTACACGTGATCCTGCGCTACGAGATCGAGAAAGACCTCGTCTCCGGCGCGCTGGCGCCAAAAGATGTGCCGGAGGTCTGGGACGCCAAGATGCGCGAGTATCTGGGCCTTTCGACCATCGACAACCCCAAGGATGGGCCGATGCAGGACGTGCACTGGCCGTCGGGCGCCATCGGCTATTTCCCGAGCTATACGCTTGGCGCGCTGATCGCGGCGCAGCAGTGGGTGGCGATCGAGAAGGCACAGCCGGGGGTCCGCGACGATTTCCGCAACGGCCGCTTCGTCGGCGTCAACGACTGGCGCCGCGACAATATCTGGTCGCAGGCCTCGCGCTGGTCGACGCCGGAGCTGCTGGAGCGGGCGACGGGCGAAAAGCTCAATGCCAGGCACTTCGCCGAGCACCTGCAGCGGCGCTACCTCGCCTAGCGGCAGCTTTCGCGCAGCGCGCCGATTTCGGCGAGCGCTTCGGCGATCCGGAAGTTGACGGTGAGCGAGCGCTGCCCGATCGGCGTCACGCGGACTTCGAGACTGCGGCCGCCGCCGAGCGAGTCGAGGAAGGCCTGCGTCTCGCGGTCATTGGCGAAGGTGAGCCGGGTATTGCCGTCGGTCGACTGCATGGTCCGCACCTGCGTCTGCCGCTGGTCCACCTGCAGCGTCAACGGCGCGATATCGCCGGTGGCGGACATGAGCTGGCCGGCAAAGCCGAAGCTGACACGCGTCTGACCGGCATCGCAGGCAATAGTCAACGTCGCCGGCGCGCGGCCAGAGGGACGCGCCGGGATCAGCCGTTCGGACTCGTAGCTGAGACCGCCTGCCGGGGCGGGCGGTGTGTCGGGGCGGAAAACGCCGTCATAGCAGGCGAGGCGAGCCGCATCGTCGGCGACTGCCGCGCAACTCTCCCCCGTCTCCTGCCCCTGCGCCGGCGCTGCCAGTAAACCTGCGGCCAGCGCCACGAAAACCAGTCTCTTAACGGCTGTGTTCATGAGCCGAATATCGTTGCTCCTGCCGCCAATTGCTAGGGCGAAGGCAAGAGCGGCACGATGAGTTCGAACGCCGCACCGGCATCGGACGGGACGAGCGCGATCCGCCCGCCATGCGCTTCCAGCATGGACTTGGCGATCCCCAGCCCCATGCCGGTGCCGCCGGACTCGCGCCGGGTGGTGAAGAAAGGCTCGAACACCTTGTCGCGATTGCCCGGCGAAATGCCCTTGCCGTCGTCGGCGACGACGATCCGCAGCATGTTGCCGGCACGGACGGCGGAGAGATCGAGCCGTGTCGCGCCATGTTGCGCCGAATTGTCGGCGAGATGGCCGAGAATGATGGCGAAGGCTTCCATCGAGAGCGCGATCGGCGTCGCCGTCTCGCCGGTGGCGGCGATGGTCATGGCCGGATGCACCAGTTGCAGGTGCTCGGCCGCCTGCCCCAGCGCCACGCCCTTGGCGTCGAGCGGCACATCGGCCCGCGTCAGGTCGCGCAGCCGTTCGAGCAGCCCCGCCAGCCGGTCGGCGTCGGCGATGATATGTGTCAGGAAGCGCCTGCGGTCCTCGGCCGACATCTCGGCTTCGAGCAGCAATTCGGCCGAACCACGGATCGAGGTCAGCGGCGACTTGAGTTCGTGCGAGACATGCGCGGCGAAGGAATTGACGTAGTCGGTGCGTTCGACCAGCCGTTCTGCCAGGTCGAGAAAACTCTGGCTCAGCACCGCCAGCTCGCGCGTGCCGTGCTCCTCCGGCGCCGAAATCGCCATCCGGCCGCCGCGGCCGATGGCTTCGGTGCGGGCGATCAGCGCATTGATCGGGCCGGTAATGGTGCGGGTCAGCACCCCGCCGGTGATCAGCGTCAGCACCAGGGCCACCGCAATGCCGGCGATCTCCATCGGCCCCATCTGGCTGGGCGTGCCGTCGAGCGCGCGGAACCAGATGATCATCCCGGCCGGCAGCGCCAGCACGGCCAGGAGCACGGCAAAGACGATCCAGCTCAGCGGCGGCCGCCATTTTTCCGTGACGCGGGGCGCCGCCATCAGCTGACATCGCCGAGCTTGAAGCCGACGCCATGCACCGTCGCCACCACCGAGACGCAGCCCGCCTCGGCGAACTTCTGCCGGACATTGCGCACATGGCTGTCGATGGTGCGGTCGGACACATAGGTGCCCGGCCCATAGGCCGCCGCCATCAGCTGCTCGCGGCTCAGCACCACTTCGGGCCGTGACAGCAGCGCGCGCAAAATAGCGAACTCCAGCGCCGTCAGCGTCACCGGTACACCGGCAAAGCGCGCCACATGCGCGGCGCTGTCGAGCACCAGCCGGCCGTGGGCGAGCTTGGGTTGCTCGCTCTTGCCGTTGGCGCGTTTGAGGATGACGTTGACCCGCGCCACCAGTTCGCGGGCCGAAAACGGCTTGGTGACATAGTCGTCGCCGCCGATTTCAAGCCCGAGGATGCGGTCGATCTCCTCGTCGCGGGCCGAGAGAAAGAGGATCGGCAGGTCCGATGACTTGCGGATCTGCCGGCAGACTTCGAGCCCATCCATTTCCGGCATGCCGATATCGAGCACGGCGAGATCGACGCCGCCGCGGCGCACGGTCTGCAGCGCCTCAGAGCCGTTGCGAGCGGTGACCGTGCTCATCCCTGCCCGCTCGAGGGCAAAGCAGATGACTTCGCGGATATGCGGCTCGTCGTCGGCGACCAGAATGCGATGCGGCATCGGACCCTCAGGGTGACGTCACGCCGGTTCTATCGCCTGATCCGAAGGATGCATATCGCGGATTGACGCTGAGCCAGTCGCGCAGGCGCTGGTCGCGGAATGTCCAACTGCGCCAGTCCTGTGGCCGGTTGAGGAAATCCGCCGCCATATTGCCGGCGAGGACGTCGAGATCGCGCATCTCGGTCTCCGGGCGGCCCTGGGCGTGGTCGAGATACCAACTGATGGCGGGGATGGCGGAAGGGCCGAGATCGTTGAGATAGTAGAGGTCGAGCGGCTGGCCCTTGCCGCCGAGCTCGCGGCTGTTCTCGATGTTGAACTGCGCGATCATGGCGGAGAAATCGACGAAGGAACAACCCCAGAGCGTCACCCCCAGTGCCACCAGATTGCTGGTGATGAGCCAACGATTGCTGCGCCGGATCAAGATCTTGACGAGGATCAGCACGAGGCCCACGGCCACCAGACCCATCCAGATGCCGGCGGCAATGCGGAGCTCGGTGAGGGAGTAGACCTGCACGTAGAGGTCGAGCCGGAGGATCGAGGAAATGACCAGCAGCACGTTCTGGGCGATCCAGAGATAGACCAGCCGGCGGATCAGCGGCGAGGCCTCGGCGGGGCCGTTCTTGCGCATGGCGGCGAGGACGAATGCCGCGGCCAGCAAGGCGGTGACGATCAGCGGATAGGCGCCGCGATGGGCGTAATCAGCATAAGAAAGTCCGTCCGGAAGCCGGATTCCGCCCCATAGATAAACGCAATCCAACACAGTCTGAACGGCGAAAAGGGCGTTGAACACGACCAACGAGCGCAGGATCGCGGCGCGACCGAAAATGAGGCTCTCGGCCCGCGGCCGCACCGGCCCCTGCATCTGCTTGACCTTGGGCCAGGGCAGCAGTCTGGGTCGCAGCAACGGCCAGGCGATGACGGCGACCGCGATCCAGAGCGCTATACGCCCCGGCTGCATCAGGTCGAGGGCAGTTTCGATCTTGAGAGCAGCGAGCGCCGTCTCGATCAGCGGATTGGCATGCGAGAACAGCAGCAGGAAAGCCAGCGCGAAGCCGGCCGGCACCACCCAGGTGAGGGCGGCACGGACCACCCTGCCCCCGAGCCCCGCCCCGGAGCCGAGTACGACAACACGAAAGCTGTCGCCGAGCAGCCGGAACGGCGCCAGCACGCCGAAGCGGAACAGCACGCCGGTAAGGTCTTCAAAGGCTCGCGGCAGCCGTTTCGACGAGGCCAGCGCCAGAAAACTGATGCCCAGGAGCGCACAGAGGAAGCCGGTGAGGCTGGCGGCCTCGATCAGCGGCAGCAGGCTGAGACCGAAGACGCCGATCGAGACCAGCAGCATGCGGTTGCTGCGTGCCCCGCGCCGCAGCCAGACGATGGGAACCGCGGCAGCCGCGAAGATCAGCGCCAGGCTGATCCCCGGCAGCGCCTGCCAGAACAGCAGGTCGGCGAGGACCAGGAGGGCGATGAGGGAGAGGAAGGCGCTAGCGCCCCGGCTCCAGCCGGGCATCTTGTCGAGTGTCGCGGCGGTGATGTCGGTCAATTCTGCCCTCGTCCTTCGCCCCCGCGATGACGCGCAAATCCGTCCGCCGCTCGCCGCGCGGCTCGGTCAGCCACCAGCCATCCTGCAGGATGCAGTCGGGCAGCGGGATCGGACGGTTCGGCGAGGCAATGATTGGATTTCGCATGTCGGAGAGGCTGCCTGCGCCGTTTGCAGTTTTTGTGCAGGAGCTGCGGGGAGATTGAGGATTTTGCGGCCCGCTCGCCAAGTCGGGCATTGGCGATATAGTTGGCAGATAGGAGCACATTTTCGTCCGACACGCGGCGGCGAGACGCGACGTGAACTGGCAACGTGCAGACATCGATTATTAGGGAGACACCAATGCTCATCGCCCACGTCACATTTTCCGTTGCCGAAGACAAACGTCAGTCAGCGCTTGCCAGCCTTGTCGCCGAAGCCGACGCGGTTCGTGCTATGCCCGGCTGCATCGCCTTCACGCCGTTTTCCGATCCCGTCGATCCACAGAAGGTCGGCATTATCCACGAATGGGAGACAGTCGAGCAGTTTCGTGCCTATGCTCAGTCGCCCGGCTTCGCGGCGTCCGGACAGGTTCTGCGTCCGATGATGCTCGACAAACCAGTATCGCGCCGCTTCGAGGCCAACCTCATCGAAAGCGTCAATTGATGACCGCGGAGGCCTTCTGCGTGGCCAGGGAGTTCGAGCCATCTGGCCCGCTGCCGTTCGTGACCGACCGGCACTACCTCCTTTACGCGCTGGAAGGCCTCCTTCGCCTCGAGGCCGATGGCCATCGTTGGACGCTGCCACCGGCCCGCGCCGCGCTGATCCGTGCCGGCCAGCCCATCCTCGTGACGGTGCTCTCGAAGTTGCGGTCGGCCTCGGTACTTTTTGCTCCCACTTTCATGGAGTCCCCCGTAACCGGGCTTTCCGTGTTCGACATGTCGCCGCTGGCACGTGAGCTGGTGCGGGAATGCCAGCCATTCGGCAGCGAAACGCAGACCCTTAGCCCCTATGGCGCGAAGCTTTTCGACGCACTGGCAGCCGTCGTTCACAAGCTCGCAGCTTCGCCAACGCCTTGCGTGATGCCGGTGCCGACAACGCCCGGGCTCCTTCGTGCCCTGGAACTGACCGAGGCGCGTGCTGCAAGTGAGGTGACCTTCGAACAGATTGCTGTCGATGTAGGGCAGTCACCGCGCTCCCTGGCCCGCCGCTTTTCGACTGAACTGGGCATGACTTGGCGCGAAGCGTTGCGCCGCATCCGGCTTACCCGCGCGGTTGAGTTGCTCGCCTTGGACGACACGCCGGTAACACAGATCGCACTTGCGGTCGGCTACAACTCGATCTCGGCGTTCAACGCAGCGTTCCGGGATCTGATTGGCTCCGCGCCCAGCGACTATCGCGCCAGTTTTCGCGGGCTCGACGGAAAATGAAAAGGCCCGCTAGCGCGGGCCTCTCGCAGTCACAGCATCAAGACGATCACTCGTCGCGATAGACCTTTTCGCGGCGCTCGTGACTTTCCTGGGCTTCCAGGCTCAGCGTGGCGATCGGGCGGGCGTCGAGGCGCGCGATCCCGATCGGATCGCCGGTCTCTTCGCAGTAACCGTAAGTGTTGTCTTCGATCCGCTTGAGGGCCGCGTCGATCTTGGAGATCAGCTTACGCTGCCGGTCACGCGTCCTGAGCTCGAGGGCCCGGTCGCTTTCCGACGAGGCGCGGTCGGCCATGTCGGGATGATTCTGACTTTCTTCCTGAAGGTTTTCGAGCGTTTCGCGGCTTTCGCGAAGGATTTCGTCCTTCCAGGCTTCGAGCTTCTGCCGGAAATATTCCCGCTGCCGCGGATTCATGAACGGCTCGTCTGCAGTGGGCCGGTATTCAAGAACTTCAGCCGATGACATTCCCTAAACGACTCCGAC
The DNA here is from genome assembly GCA_036401035.1 of Devosia sp. GTDB lineage: Bacteria > Pseudomonadota > Alphaproteobacteria > Rhizobiales > Devosiaceae > Devosia_A. The sequence continues at coordinate 3,498 of DASWWF010000018.1, read as the reverse complement.
TTACCCCTAAGGCGCGCCTTATAGGTCCAGAGAAACCCCCGGGCAAGCACCGATCGAAATGGTAATTAATTCGTGACGCGATGTGCCTGACCTGCATCAAAGGCCTGGAAACAGCCCGCGTTTGGCCAGTTCGACCCGGGCGCGCAACTCGATATCGTCGAGCAGCGCGTCGAGGCGCGGGTCGGAACGGTCCCGGGCCTGGGAAATCAGGGCCATCAACTGGTTGATCCGCCCTTCGCTGACGCGCCCGAGCAGCAGGTCGGCCTTGATCTCTTCGAGGGTGTCGAGAAGCTGCACGCCGCGACGCACCAGCTTCTTCTTTTTGACCAGCGGATCCTCGACCGCCTGCAGCGCGAGGATGGAGCCGATGTCGTGCGTGGCGGCGGTCGGCGCGGCGGCCCCTGCCCGCTGCGTCTCCGCCTCGCCCTCGTTGACGTGGAAAGCCACACCCGAGCCGGAGCGGGCGGCCGCTCCGCGGGAGCCGATTGCGCCTGTCCTGACTGTGTCTATGCGCAAGGGTGGGACTCAAACCTCGTGTCTGTTGCCCGGCAAAATCTGCCGTGAGCCGTTAACAATAGCTTAACGCACCCGGCAGCTTTTGCTCCCTTCCGGCACAAGTTCAGCCGCAGCGATCTCCCGATCCGTTGAAATCATTAGGAGAATTCGGCCTGCCAGCGGGTTGGCACGGTTCTGGCATTTGAATCTGCGAACCGCCGGCTCATGGGGATGGGTTGGCCAGATCGGGGACTAGAGAATGGGTATTGGGCTCGTAAAGCATGTGATGGCCGGCATCGTCGCCGCGACCACCCTGCTCGCGCCACTGGCGGACGCTTATGCGGCCACCGCGCGCATCAAGGATATCGTCGATATCGAGGGTATCCGCGACAACCAACTGGTGGGTTACGGCCTGGTCGTGGGCCTCAACGGCACCGGCGACAGCCTGAACAACTCGCCCTTCACCAAGCAGAGCCTGCAAGCCATGCTCGAGCGGCTGGGTGTCAATACCCGCGGCGAGAACATGCGTACGGCAAATGTTGCCGCCGTCATGGTCACCGCCAATCTTCCCGCCTTCTCCACCCAGGGCAGCCGGCTCGACGTCAACGTCTCGGCGCTCGGCGACTCGTCGAGCCTGCAGGGCGGTACCTTGCTGGTGACGCCGCTGCTCGGCGCCGATGGCGAAGTCTACGCCATCGCGCAGGGCTCGGTGACCATCAACGGCTTCAAGGCCGAAGGCGACAGCGCCACGGTGATCTCGGGCGTGCCCACCACCGGCCGCATTTCCTCGGGCGGCCTGATCGAACGCGAAATCGGCTTCCAGCTCGGCGCCCAGCGCTCGCTGCGGCTGGCGCTGCGCAATCCCGACCTGACCACCGCCCGCCGCATCGCCCTCTCGATCAACGATTTCATCGGCTCCCCGGCCGCCACGCCGGAAGATCCGGCCACCATCCGCATCAACCTGCCCTATGGCTTTAACGGCAACATCGTCGATCTGCTGACCGACATCGAACAGCTCGTGGTCGAGACCGATCAGCCGGCAAAGATCGTCATCGACGAGAATTCCGGCATCATCGTCATGGGCCAGGATGTCCGCGTCTCGACCGTCGCCGTGGCGCAGTCGAACCTCACCGTGACCATCGCCGAAAGCCCCACCGTGGTTCAGCCCGCGCCGCTGAGCCTGGGGGAAACCGCGATCGAGCCGCGCACCGACCTTACCGTCCAGACCACGGACTCCCAGCTCGCGGTGGTGCCGGAGACGGTGACGCTGCAGGAGCTGGTCGACGGGCTCAACGCGCTGGGCATCAACCCGCGCGACCTCATCTCCATCCTCCAGGCCATCAAGGCCTCGGGAGCCCTGCAGGCCGAGATCGAGGTGCTCTGATGTCGGACCTGATCGCCAACTTCGCCCGCCCGCCCGTCAAGCCGCAGCCCGCCAATATCGAGCAGTTGCGCAGCCAGGCCAAGGAACTCGAGGGCGTGTTCCTCAACACGCTGATGAAGCAGATGTTTTCCGGCATCAAGACCGACGAGTCCAACTTCGGCGGCGGTTTTGCCGAAGAGACCTGGCGCGGCATGCAGGCCGAACAGCTATCCAACCAGATCGCCGAAAATGGCGGCCTGGGTATCGCGGAATCCCTCATCGGCGACCTGATCGCCATGCAGGAAGCCGCCCAGAAGTCACCCACTGCGTTCTACAAGGGAGCCACCTCATGATGTCCGGAGCCGCCGAACGTCTCGCCGAACTCGACAATCTTCCGGGGCGCGAACTCGTCGCCCGCGTCGAGGCCACCCTCAACGACCTGGTGGCGATCATGAACCAGGAGACCACCCTGCTCCGCGCCGGCCACCTCAAGGATGCCGCCCAGCTCACCGGCGACAAGACCCGGCTCGCGCAGGACTATGTCGGCCTCTCCCGCTCGGTGCAGCGCCAACTGTTCCGGCTGCGCGAAGAAGCGCCGGCGGAACTGAAGCGCTTGCAGTCGGGCCATGAGAAGCTGGCGACGCAGATGGCCGAAAACCTCCGCGTCATCGCCACCGCCAAGGACGTCACCGAGTCCGTGCTGAGCGATGTGGCCGAGACGATAGGCGCGCAGAACCGCACCAAGACCTATGGCGCCTCGGGCAACATGCAGTCCACCGCCGGCGGCCATGCCCGCGGCATCGCGGTCAACCGCGCCCTCTGATTTCCCGAAAATTTGCGGAAAATACGAGCACCGGCAGCAATGCCGGTGCAATTGCTTAGGGACTCTACTAGCGCGCAGGAGGCCAAGAAGGCCCGCCCCAATGGGTTGAACCCCAGGGGTCGCAAGTAGGACATTGCCCATGATCGCGCTCGAGCCTGTGAGTCCTGCCCCGCCGGTTGCCGAATATCGGCCGCCGGCCCCGATCGTTGTCGAGGCGGCTCCCTCGGTTGACGGCGCCGCGGTCGAAACCCGGCAGAACCCCTATGTCGAGGCAGCCAAGGTGAGCGGCGCGGTCAGCGGCGCCGCCGAAGGCACGGTCGAGGCCGAGTTCCCGGCCCGCGAAGCCTCCCCGACCCCACCTGCTCCGCCGGCCGAACAGCCCGGCGCCGACTATGTCCGCGCCGTCCTTTCCGGCGCCCTGGCGCCGCGTCCCAAATCGGCACAGGAGCTGTTCATGCGCACCGGCACCACCTGGACGCCGCCTGAGTCGGAGTATCGACTCGCCGACAAAACAGCCTGATCGCGCGTTCATTCATAAATTGTCATGACAGGGCAGATTGTGCCGAAGCGGCACATTTTGCCTCATCGCATTTATTTACGTATTTTCAATGGCCTATACGGCAAATCGGCAGCTTTTGCCGTCCACGGAAACCGAAAATTAACTGCTTGCCGCAGCTTTTCGTTAACCATTCTTAAGACTCTCGAAGGTTAACTTTCGGTCACTCTCAGGACGAGAACGACCTAAGCAAAGCCATAGGGATTTTTAGCAAATGGCCGACATTAACCTCTCGCACGCAGTGCGAAACAACCTTCTCTC
>DASWWF010000017.1:0-1669 GCA_036401035.1 Devosia sp. | reverse complement strand
GGCTATTGGCAATTTCGGCGAGCGTCGTGTGGCCGCGGGAGGCGATTTCGTGCAGCACGCGCCCTTCGGGCAGGCTGAATTCGCTGTGGTTGAAGTGCTCCTCCAGAAGCCCGATCTGGCGCGTGTAGAAGCGGCTGAAGGCGCGAACGTCCGCGATCTCGTCCATGGCAATATCACCGAACCCAAGGTCGGCGATATTGGCACTCATATAGTTGACTTTGTCAACTATATCGCTGTTTCAGCACTCCGTAGACCGCCCGGATGCCTTGATCGGTGCCGCCGAAAGGTCGACTGGGGCGTGGCTCGGGTGCCCAGGCGAAGATGTCGAGATGGGCCCAGGCCTTGGCCTGCTTGACGAAGCGCTGCAGGAACAGGGCCGCGGTGATGGAGCCGGCAAATCCACCCTGCCCGGCATTGTTCACATCGGCAATCTTGGAGGCGATCATCGTCTCGTAGGGTGCCCAGAGCGGCAGGCGCCAAAGCGGATCGTCGGCGGCGGCGCCGGAGGCCATCAGCGCCGCAGCCAGATCGTCATCATTGCTGTAGAGCGGCGGCAGGTCAGGGCCCAACGCGACGCGGGCAGCGCCGGTGAGGGTGGCCATGTCGACGATGAGGTCCGGGCTCTCCTCGTCGGCGAGGCTCAGCGCATCGCCAAGGATCAGCCGACCCTCGGCGTCGGTATTGCCGATCTCGACCGTCGAACTGTTGCGGGCACGCAGCACGTCGCCGGGGCGGAAGGATGATGCGGAGATGGCGTTCTCGACGATGGGGATCAGCACCCGCAGCCGGACCTTCAGCCCGGCGTCCATGATGGCGTGGGCAAGGCCCAGCGTATTGGCCGCGCCGCCCATATCCTTCTTCATCAGCAGCATGCCTGCCGACGGTTTGATGTCGAGGCCGCCGGTATCGAAGGTGACGCCCTTGCCCACCAGCGTCACCTTGGGATCGGAGGCTTTGCCCCAGGTCATGTCGATGAGCCGCGGCGCCTCGTGCGCGGCACGACCGACGGCGTGGATCATCGGAAAGTTCTGCTTGAGGAGATCGTCGCCAACGATGGCCTTGAGCTTCATCTTGTGGCGCGACGCGAAGGCGCGGATTTCCTTCTCGAAGGCCTCCGGCCCGAGGTCGTTGGCCGGCGTGTTCACGAGGTCGCGGGCGAGAAAGGCGGCATCGGTCAGCCGGGCGACTTCGGCCATGTCGGCGCCCTTGAGGTCGACGAGTTCGGCGCTGGCCTTGGGCTTTCGATATTTGTCGAAGCGATAAGCGCCGAGACGGAAGCCGAGGGCTGCGAGCGTCGGATCCTCAATGGCACCTTCGAGGCGGTAGCGGCCTGGCTCCAGCGCGGCGCCGGCGAGGCCGGTGAGGAGCTTGGGGCGATCCTTGGGAGAACCGAGGCCGAAGAGATAGCCGGCGTGGGCGCCGTCGTCGGCGGGCAGCGCCAGCAGCTTGCCGCGCTGACCGGTGAATCCGGACGCCGCAGCCCATTTCGCCTGAGCCGGCGTGAGCCCTCTCGGCTCCCCTGCCTCGTCGATGCAGATCACGGGGAGGGTCTTGGGAGCGGCCATGGCGAGGTTCCGGAAATGAAGGCGGAGACAAGGATTACGCCCTCCCCCGAGTCCGCGCAACGCCTTGAAATCCCGGCTTTAACCCAGCGTTAGGGTTAACCGAT
>DASWWF010000016.1:0-3470 GCA_036401035.1 Devosia sp. | reverse complement strand
TCAGCTTCTTGCCGTAGGCGATGTAGGTGATGAAGTCGCACTGGACGGCTTCGTCCATATAATGGGTCGAGACCAGCACGGTGACGCCCTTGGCCGAGAGCCGGCGGATTTCGTCCCAGAAGTCGCGGCGCGCCTTGGGGTCGACGCCGGCGGTCGGTTCGTCGAGCAGCAGCAATTGTGGGTTGTGCAAGAGGCACGCTGCCAGGGCCAGCCGCTGCTTCCAGCCGCCCGACAGCGACCCGGCGAGCTGCTTTTGCCGGTCGGCGAGGCCGAGATCGCGCAGCGCTTCGTCCACCCGCTGCTTGCGCCGGTCGAGCCGGTACATGCGGGCGACGAAATCGAGGTTCTCGCGGATCGAGAGGTCCTCGTAGTACGAGAACTTCTGCGTCATGTAGCCGACCTCTTCCTTGATCCGGCCAGCCTCTTTGCGCACATCGAACCCGAGGCACGTGCCCTCGCCTTCGTCCGGCGTCAGCAGCCCGCAGAGCATGCGGATGGTCGTGGTTTTGCCCGAGCCGTTAGGCCCGAGAAAGCCATAGATGGCGCCGCGCGGCACCTTGATGTCGAAATGGTCGACCACCCGCTTCTCACCGAAATTCTTGGTGAGGCCGCGGACATCGATGACTGGCTCTTCGCTCATTTCGCGACCGTCACCGGCTGGCCCGGATGCAAAGCCGAGTCCGTGGCCAATGTGGCCTCGGCGAGGAAGGTGAGGCGCGCCCGCTCATCGCGCGAGTAGATCACCGGCGGCGTGAACTGCGGGTCCGAGGCAAAAAAGCTCACCGTAGCCGAGAGGCCCGTGCCACACCCGTCGCAGCTGATCTTGAGCGTCTCGCCCAGCGCGAACTCCGGCCGGTCGGCCTCGGCGAGATAGAACTTGACCTTGAGCGCATCGGCCGGCTGCAGCGCCACCACCGGCGTACCCGCCGGCGCCAGTTCACCGCCCGAGAAATAGAGCCGCTCGATCCGTCCATCCGCGGGCGCCAGCACGGTGCGGTCGGCGAGGTCCTCGCGCGCCTTGTCGGCATCGGCTTCCGCCGCCACCAGCGTCGCTTCGGCGGCGACGCGCTGCGGATCGCGCGCCGGCAGTTCGGCGACCCGCAGTTGCGCCTCGAGCTGGTTGACCTGCGCATAAGCGCTACGCAGCGTCGCCCGGTCCTGATCGGCCTTGGCCTGCGGCACGAGCCCTTCGACCAGCAGCTTGTCACTGCGCTCCGACTGGCTCTGCGCCAGCGCCAGATCGGCATTGGCCTTCTCGAGATTGGCGCGGATCACATCGATCTCGGCGGCACGGCTGCCGGTGGCAAGGTTCTCCGCATTGGCGCGCGCTGCCTCGACCCGCGCCTCGGCCGCGCGCAGCACGGCCTGCTGTTGCCGGCTGTCGAGGATGAACAGCACCTCGCCAGCCTTCACCGCCTGCCCCTCGCGCGCCACCACCGTCTCGATGGTGCCGGCGCTGGGCGCACCGACATAGACATAGTCGGCCTCGACATAGCCGTTCCAGCTCGGCTCCGGCGCCGGACCCATGCCGGGCACCAGCGCCAGCAGCCCCGTCAAAAATGCCATGATCTCGTTCATCGCGGTCTCCGTTACGAACTCGACCACTGCTTGGCGCTGGGAGGTGCGCTGAGCCCGTCGAAAAGAATGGTGAGGTGGTTCTCGATCAGCTTGTCGAAATGCATGCCGCCCTCGGGCATGATCCCGAAGATCTCCGCCATGGCGACATGCAGCACCAGCGGCCCGACGATCGACCGCACGGTCAGATGCGGGTCGACCGGCCGCAGATAGCCCTGGTCGATGCCGCGCGCGATCAGCCGTTCCACCACCGGAATCACCTTGTCGAGCACTTCGCGCCGATACATCTGCGCCAGCTGCGGGAAGGCCTTCACCTCACGGAAAACGATCCGCGGGATGGCCGTCGTCTTGGGGTCGCTGAGCCGGTGCGCCGCCATCTTGAGCACCATGGTGATGACGAGCCGCGGATCCTGGTCGAGATCGAAGAACTCCAGTGCGCTGTCGGCGATCGGCACCACGGCGCGCCGCACCAGCGCTTCCATGATCGCTTCCTTCGACGGAAAATAGAGGTAGACCGCCCCTTTCGAGATCCCCGCCCGCTTGGCGATGTCGTCGACCCGCGTCTGGGTGAAGCCGAGCTCGATGAAAAGATCGAGCGCCGCATCCAGCACTTCGTCGGGCCGCGCTTCGGCGCGCCGCCTGAATTTCGGAACCCGTCTGGAACTGTCGTCGGTCATTGTGATCTCTTGCTCGCGGCATAACTGACCGCTCGGTCAGATACGATATAACTGACCAAAGAGTCAGTTGCAAGAGGCAAGGCGGCTCCCTATATGGCTGGTTAGCGAACTGCAAACCAGAAACCGAAGGAACGCTCGCCCTATCGAGCCCGTTAAGGCATGGAGACGATGCGAATTCCCCTGACCCTGAGCGAACGATGCCCATGCGCAAGTCGATCGTGAGAACCCTGACCGTCGGCGCCATCGCCCTGGCGGGCGTGGCCGGCAGTGCGTGGTTCGCCATGGGCGATCTGCGGCCCGCTTCGGTCGAAACCGCCGCCGCCGCCGCCCGGCAGGCGCCGGCGCTCAAGCCGAGCTATCTCGTTTCCGTCCGCGCCCCCACGCCCGAAGAGCAGGCCCAGCGCGACGCCCTCGCCAAGGCCAAGCCAGTTCAGCCGGTGATCGATCTCACCCCGCGCACCGTCGACGTCGCCGCCGTCACCCCGGATACCCCCGACACCGGTCCCCGCGCCACTGTACTCAGCGACGTCAACGTCCGCTCAGGCCCCGGCACCGACAGCGCCACCCTCACCATTGCCAGTGCCGGCTCCGAACTGCCGGTCGTCGGCAAGCAGGGCAGTTGGACCCAGGTCGCCCTGCCCGATGGCGGCAATGGCTGGATCGCCAGCAAGTTCCTGTCGCAATAGCCCACGCCTGAGGCCGGCGGTCATGGCCCCGAAAAGTCGTATGTTTCCGTCGTGGACGGATGCGCCCGCTATGAGCTAGCGTCCGGCGCCGTCTTGAGGAGGAAACAATGACTGAATCGCGCAAGGTCCGCTGGGGCATCCTGTCCACCGCCAATATCGGGGTGCAGAAGGTCATACCGGCCATCCTCAAGTCCCCCCATTCCGAAGTGGTCGCCATGGCCTCGCGCGACCTCGGCCGCGCCCACACCGCGCTCGCCCATCTGGGCCTGCGCAGCCATGCCCGCGCCTATGGCAGCTACGAAGAGCTGTTCGCCGACCCCAATGTCGACGCCATCTACAACCCGCTGCCCAACCACCTGCACGTCCCCATGACCCTCGCCGCCGCCAAGGCCGGCAAGCATGTGCTCTGCGAAAAGCCGATCGCGCTCAATGCCAAGGAAGCCGAACTGCTCCGCCAGTGCCCCAGCGACGTCATCGTCATGGAAGCCTTCATGGTCCGCTTCCACCCGCAATGGCAGCGCGCCCGCGAGAT
>DASWWF010000015.1:0-2876 GCA_036401035.1 Devosia sp. | reverse complement strand
AGCGCCGGCACCGAAATGAACCCGTCCGGCGTCGCCGCCCGCGCCCCGTCGGGGCCTAGCGTCACGATGATGGTCTGTCCATGCGTCGTCGCCCACTGGCGCATCAGCGCCTCGAGCGGCTCCGCATCCCCGGCCATCAGCGCGAACTCCGTCTCGTTGGCGATGACGATCGATGCCTTCGGCGCCAGTTTCACCGTCGTCTCCAGAAACGGCGCCGTATTGAGGATGGTGGTGACGCCCTTGGCTTTCGCCAGGTCCAGCGCTCGCTCGGTCGTGGCCTGCGGAATTTCTTGCTGCAGCAGCAGCACGTCGCCGGCCTGCATCCCCGCCAGAGCCGCTTCCGCCCGGCCGACATCCATGGTGCCATTGGCCCCGGGCAGGATGGCGATGACGTTCTCGCCATGGGTGTCCACGAAGATCATCGCCACGCCCGTGGCCATGCCTTTGACATTGGGCACATTGCTCATATCGACGCCGCCGGCCACCAGTTCCGCCGTCGCGCCCTTGGCAAAATCGTCGTCGCCGACCGCCGCATACATCTTGACCGCTGCGCCCGCACGCCGGGCTGCCAGCGCCTGGTTGGCGCCCTTGCCGCCGGCGGCGGTCGAAAACGCGCCGCCCGGCACGGTCTCGCCGGGCTTCGGAATGCGGCTCACGGTGCCGATGAGATCGAGATTGGCCGAGCCGAGGACAGTGATCACGTGAGGACCTTGGGAATGGTGTTCCAGTTGCGCATCGTGGCAACCGCACCCTTCTCCAACTGCCGGTCGAACTTGTCCAGCCCCGGCCCGTGCCGCCCGTCCGGCTGACGATAACCGACGAGGTAGATATCTTTCTCGTCCACCCGCACCACGTCGAAGTCGCCCTCCATGCCCGTGTAGCTCGCACCCTTGGGCAGCGGCTTGTCGAACATCAGCACATAGCGGTGGAACGGCCCCTCATCTGGGTATTTGGCGAAGGGTTTCGCCGCCAGCATCGCCTCGATCTCGTTCCCGGAGCGCATCACCGCTTCGCTGAAAAAGCCCCAGCGCTGCTCGATCGCCGCTTCCAGCTCGGCCTTGGGGTTCTCGGCCGCCTCCACCCTTACATTGCCGCTTGCGAGGATGGTTTTGACATTGCTGTAGCCCAGCTCCTCGCAGAGCGCCTTGAGCTCCGCCATCTTCATCTGCCGCTTGCCGACATTGACGGCCCGCAGAAACGCCACCCAGACGGTCATGCGCAACCCGCAATCGGCATAGGGTGTCCACTGCACGCCCCCCGGCCGCCGTCATCCTCGGGCTTGACCCGAGGACCCACGCATCCGCTTGCGCAAGGTGAGAAATGGGTCCTCGGATCAAGTCCGAGGATGACGGCCGGTGGGTGTGGCCCGAACGGGGCAGACGCTCTCATTTCTTGGACGAGCCCTTGCCCTGCGGGTAGATCGTCTCCTTCCGCTTCAACATGGCGACGAAGTCGGCGATCTTCCTCGCCCGCCCGGCCGGCGTCTTCAGGTTGATGGTGCGGAAGGTCAGCGCGAACCGGTTCTGGGCGCTGAGCGTGCGGTAGAAGTCCATCGCCTCGGGGTCAGCCTCGATCGCCGCCAGCAGGTCCTCCGGCACCTCCGTCTTCGATACCGAATAGGCGGCGGCCCAGCGGCCGTCGGCCTTGGCCTTGTCGACTTCGGCCTGGCCCGGCGGCCGCATCAGCCCGGCCTTGGTCAGCCGCTCGACATTGTCGCGGTTGATCTGGCTCCAGACGCTTTTGGGCCGTCGCGGGCAATAGCGCTGCAGAAAGCTGGTCTCGTCGAGGCCCTTGCGGATTCCGTCCACCCAGCCCCAGCAGAGTTCGGCGTCGATCGCCTCCTTCGGGGTGATCGAGGGTTTGCCCGATCCCACCTTGTGCATCTTGATCCAGACTTCCTCGGCACTGGCGTGGTTCTTCTCCAGCCAGTCGTAGAAGGCCTGGAAATCCCTGAACTCCTTGACCGCCTTGGGGTCGACGACCACCGGCGCCATCAGGCATCCCCGCCCTTGGCGAGGGCAATTTCGAGCGCCGGATCGAGCCGCTCATTGTTGGGCAGCGCGATGCCGAACGTGGTCGAGAGCACGTTGCGCGCGTCCTCTACCGAAGCGATCATGCGCGTATCGACCGGACCGTCATTGGGCCGCGTGGTGAGCCGCGCATTGCGCAGCGCCAGCCGCCGGTCCTTCTCCACCCGAGCGGCGCGCAGCGTCTGGCGGAACACCGGGTCGGCCGCCAGCATGTCGCTCATGGCGACCACGTCCTCGAAACTCTTTTCAACGAGATCGAAGCGGTAGAGCAGCTTCCAGTCCTCGCCGATCTTGGCTTCCAGCGCCCATTCCGGGTCGCCGCCGGTGAGCCGGAAGGTGCCGTGCGGCGTCTCCTGCACCATCTCGGTGCGGAGCCGGATCGGCGCCGTCAGCGTCATGCCGCCAAAGCCGACATCGACCAGGTAAGTGCTGCCGCTGGTCTCGACGATCAGCGCCAGATGCGTGGGCGCGGGCTCCTCGCCCTCCGGCCGGTTCCAGTAGACGCGCGCCGCCACGCCCTTGACCTTGAAGTCGAGGTCTTCGAGCAGCGCCTTGAAGAGGAGGTTGGTCTCCGGCCCATAGCCGCCGCGCCGGTCATAGAGCAGCTTCTGCTCGAGGTTCTTGAGCTCGAGCCGCACCGGCACGCCCATCATGGCGTCGAGATTCTCGAATGGAATCGCCGCCGGGTGCAGGGCATGCAACTGGTTGAGCGTTTCGAGCGTCGGGGCGATCGACCCCGAAAAGCCGATGCGCTCGAAATAGGCGTCGATATTGACGCTCACGTGTCCGTCATGGGGCGCCGCTCCCACCCGCCAAGGAAAGGGAGAGGCATCATATCCGCGCCCA
>DASWWF010000014.1:0-3275 GCA_036401035.1 Devosia sp. | reverse complement strand
CCATAGCCGAGGACGATCACCTTGTGCTGGACGTCGATATTGTCCGGCCCGGGGTCGTGCTGGGCGCGTGAATGCAGCCGCGGGGCCCAGAGCCGGTCATAGGCGAGGAGCAGCAGCGGGGTGGTGGCCATAGAGAAGGCGACCACGACCTTGAGCAGGTCGCTCTCATGCTGCGAGATGGCGTTGGCGGTGTCGGCGAACTGCAGGATGACAAAGGCGAATTCGCCGGCCTGCGAGAGCATGATCGCCAGCAGCAGCCGATCGGCGACGTGCATCTTGAAGAAGGTGGCGAGGACGAAGAGCACCAGCATCTTGACGCTGATCAGCGCGCCTACGAGCGCCAGCACCATCAGCGGGGTGTCCATCACCACCGAGAAGTCGATCGACATGCCGACCGAGATGAAGAAGAGCCCGAGCAGCAGGTCCTTGAACGGAGCGAGGTTGCTCTCGAGTTCGTGCCGGTACTCGCTGTCGGCCAGCAGCACGCCGCCGAGGAAGGCGCCAAGCGCCGGCGAGAGACCGAGATAGGTGGTGACCAACGCGGCGCCGACCACCAGCAGCAGCGTCAGCGCGGCGAAGGCCTCGCGGGCATGGGTCACGGCGACGAAATGCATGAGCGGGCGAATGACGAAGCGGCTGCCCAGCATGGCGACGGCGAAGCCCACGACGATATAGACGGCAACCACCCAGCCGCGCGGCCCGACACTGTCTTCGGCCGCTTCGACCGCGCCTTCGGCGAGCGCCTCGACCGGCGAGCCGGTCATTACCACGAGTACGGGAATGGCGGCGAGGATGGGGATCACGGCCACGTCCTGCACCAGGAGCACGGCAAGCGAGGCGCGGCCGGTGTCAGTCTTGGTGAGATTGCGCTGGGCCACCGACTGCATGGCGATGGCGGTGGAACTCATCGCCAGTGCGAGGCCGATGATCAGCGCCGCCTGCCAGGAAAAACCGATGGCCATGACGATGGCCATCAGCACCACGGCGGTGCCGGCCATCTGGGTCAGCCCCAGGCCGAGCACCTGGTTGCGCATGCGCCAGAGCTCGCTGGGGTGCATTTCGAGGCCGATCAGGAACAGCATCATGACGATGCCCAGATCGGCGATCTGGTGGATCAGGTCGCTATCGGAGACCAGCCGGAGGGCAAAGGGGCCGACGAGGACGCCGGCCGCCAAGTAACCCAGAACCGTGCCGAGCCCGGCCCATTTGGCCAGTGGCACGAGAGCAACCGTTGCCGCCAGAAGGGCAAAGATCGCGAGCAGGAGATTGCCTTCCACGTGTCACCTGCCTCGCGCCCGCTGGCGGCGCCGCTCAGCCCTTAGTTGTCGTCGTCATTATCGTCGCGCTTGAGCGACTTGAGGCTAGCAAAGACCGAGTCGGCGTCGATCTGCTCTTCTTTTTGCACATTGTCGCCACCTTCCTCGTCCGAGGTGTGGCCGGCACGGCTGGCGGCGCTGGCGAGCGCTTCCTCGGCGGTGAGCAGCATGGTGCCCTGATCCGCCTCGTCCGGGGTGGTCGAGCCCTTGGAGGCGCGCTTGACCTCGAGATCGAGGTCGATCTGGCTGCAAAGGCCCAGCGTCACCGGGTCGGCCGCCGTGATGTTGGCGGTGTTCCAGTGGGTGCCTTCGCGCACCGAGTCGATGGTCGACTTGGTGGTCCCGACCAGACGCATGATCTGGGCGTCCTTGAGCTCGGGGTGGTTGCGCAGCAGCCACTTGATGGCGGCCGGGCGCTCGTTGCGGCGCGAAATCGGGGTGTAGCGCGGGCCCTTGCGCTTGACCGCGGCGACGCGAACCTTGGGCTCGCTCATCTTCATGCGGTAATTGGGATCGGCCTCGGCCTTCTCGATCTCTTCGCGGGTCAACTGACCGTTCTGGATCGGGTTGACGCCCATGATGCCGCCGGCGACGTCGCCATCGGCAACGCCCTGCACCTCGAGCGGGTGCAGCGAGCAGAAGGCGGCGATCTGTTCAAAGCTCAGCGCTGTGTTGTCGACCAGCCAGACGGCGGTTGCCTTGGGCATAAGCAGCGGAGTGGCCATAGCTAATATCTTTCTCTCAGTGCGAACCGCTTTCACCCGGTCCGCCCGCCCTTCGGCTTTATTCATGAGGGGGGATTGGCCCGCAATATATTGGCGCGATCAGAGATTTTCAATTGAATTGTCGGCAAGCCCGGCGCCGAAATCGGTGACGAGGACGATTTTCCCGTAGTTTTCGCGCGTTTCCATGGCTCTGTGCCCACGCGCCGCTTCGGCCAGCGGCAGCGCCCGGATGCGGGGCGGCCTGATGCGGCCATCGGCTAGCGCCGGCCAGACGTTCTGGCGCAGACTGTCGGCGATCGCGGCCTTGGCGGCGCTGCTCTGTGGCCGCAGCGTCGAGCCCGATAGGGTGAGCCATTTGGCGACCATCAACCCGGCAGCGATCTGCGACTTCTGCGTGTCCAGCGAGGCCACCTGCACGATGTGTCCGCCCCGGGCGGCAGCATCGATGTTGCGGGGCAGATAGTCGCCGCCGACCATGTCGAGGATGCGATCGGCACCGTGGCCGCCGGTGATTTCCTTCGTCCGGGCGACGAAATCCTCGGTCGAATGGTCGATGACGTCGGTGGCGCCGAGCACGCGGACATATGCGGCCTTCTCGGCGCTGGAGACGACCGCGATAGGGTTGGCGCCATAGAGCCGGCAGGTCTGGATGGCCGCGCCACCAATGCCTCCGGCCGCCCCATGGATCAGCACCTGCATGCCAGCTTCGAGGCCGGCGCGCATGACGAGGGTCTGCTGCACGGTAAAGAAGGTCTCGGGCAGGGCGGCGCCGGCGACGAGGCCCCAGCCCTGCGGCAGCGGCAGCACCTGGCCGGCCGGCACGGCGACATATTCGGCATAGCCGCCGCCATTGCAGAGCGCGACGACCCGCTCGCCCGTGCCGACGATTTCGCCCGACACTTCGAGGCCGGGCAGGGGCGAGGCCCCCGGCGGCGGATCATAGGTGCCCCGGCGCTGGCCGAGGTCGGGGGCATTGATGCCGGCCGCGGCGACTCGGATGAGGACTTCGCCGGGTTTGGGCTCCGGTGTCGGCGTTTCGAACGGAATCAGGGCTTCCGGGCCGCCGGGGACGGGAATGTGGATGGCGAGCATGGTGGTTCCTTTCGATCGGGCGGCACTCTCAACCCGCACCCGCTTGCCTCGCAAGGCCAGCGGGGTAGAATTCGGCACGACAACACGGGAGCGAGGCCATGTTCGAGGACGACGAGGTCAAGAAACCCAGGGCTCACGAAGT
>DASWWF010000013.1:0-3892 GCA_036401035.1 Devosia sp. | reverse complement strand
TACTGGCAGTTCCACCAGAAACTCTTCACCAGCCGCGGCCAGGTGACCAAGGAAACCGCGCTCACCGCAGCGCAGGAACTCGGCCTCAATCCCATCGAAGTCGGCCTCGAAATGGAAGCGGCTGACGTCAATTCGGTGATCGCCAAGAGTTTCCAGATCGCCGACGGCCTCAACGTCTCCGGCACCCCGACCTACATCATCGGCGAGGAAGTCATCCCCGGCGCCATCGGCCTCGACGGCCTGCGCCAGCGCATCGCCAACATGCGCAAATGCGGTTCCACGGTGTGTCCGGCGTAACGGGCGAGTGGCGAACAGCGAATAGCGAGTAGGGCTCGGATCCCCCTTCCCTACTCACTATTCGCTACTCACTACTCGCTTTCCTGGTGCATTTCGTGTAACCGCCCTTGCGCCCGGCGCGAGCCGCGGTGCACAAGGCGGAAACCATGGCCAAACGCGTCCTTCTTCTCAACGGACCCAACCTCAACATGCTCGGCACCCGCGAGCCGCAGACCTATGGGTCGCAGACGCTCGCCGATATCGAGACCATGGCCAAGGCCGAGGGCAAGGCGCTCGGGCTCGAGGTCACCGCCAAACAGTCCAATCATGAAGGCGAACTCGTCACCTGGATCCAGGAAGCCCTGGGCACCCAGGATGGCATCGTCATCAATCCCGGTGCCTATTCGCACACCTCGGTCGCCATCCACGACGCCATCCGCGCCGTCGGACTGCCGGTGATCGAAGTGCATCTGTCGAACATCTACACCCGCGAGGCGTTTCGCCATCATTCCTATGTATCGCCGGTCGCCCTCGGGGTGATTTGCGGTCTGGGCGCCACCGGGTATAAACTCGCGCTCCACGCACTGGCCGAAAAACTATAAGAGGCTCAAGAATGACCAAGGCGTCTCCCACTGCCGATCAGGCTCTGATCGAGGCCATTGCCAAGCTGCTCAACGAGCAGAACCTGGCCGAGATCGAGATCGAGCGCGAGGATCTGCGGGTCCGCGTCACCCGCTCCTACGCCAACACCGCCGTCCAGCACGTGCAGGTTCCGGCTTACGCCCCTGCCCCTGCCGCTCCGGCTTCGATCGTCCCGGCCGGCGCCGCTGCTGCCGCCGCCCCGGCAGCCGAGGACCTTTCGTCCAACCCCGGCACCCTGACCTCGCCCATGGTCGGCACCGCCTATCTCTCGCCCGAGCCCGGCAAGCCCGCTTTTACAGCCGTCGGGTCGCGTGTCACGGAAGGTCAGACCGTCCTCATCATCGAGGCGATGAAGACCATGAACCAGATTCCCGCGCACCGCTCCGGCACCGTGACCCGCATTCTCGTGGAGGACGCCACCCCGGTCGAGTACGGCCAGCCGCTCGTGGTGATCGAGTAAGATGTTCCAGAAAGTCCTCATCGCCAATCGCGGCGAGATCGCGCTCAGAATCCTGCGCGCCTGCAAGGAACTGGGCATCCAGACCGTCGCGGTCCACTCCACCGCCGACTCCAACGCCATGCATGTCCGCCTGGCTGACGAAAGCGTCTGCATCGGGCCGCCGCCGGCCAAGGATTCCTACCTCAACATCCCCTCGATCATGGCTGCCTGCGAGATCACCGGCGCCGACGCCGTGCATCCGGGCTATGGCTTCCTCTCCGAGAATGCGCGCTTTGCCCGCATTCTCGAAGAGCACAAGGTGACCTTCATCGGTCCCTCGTCGCACCATATCGAGATCATGGGCGACAAGATCACCGCCAAAAAGACCGCCAAGGAACTTGGCATTCCCGTGGTTCCGGGCTCGGAAGGGGAAATCCGGACCCCCGAGGAAGCGATCGAGCTGGCCCGGGGCATGGGCTATCCGGTCATCGTCAAGGCGACCGCCGGCGGCGGTGGCCGTGGCATGAAGGTGGCCCGCGACGACGACGAGATGCGCATCGCGCTGTCGACGGCGCGCACCGAAGCCAAGGCGGCGTTCGGCAACGACAGCGTCTATATCGAGAAATACCTGCAGAAGCCGCGCCACATCGAAGTGCAGCTGATGGGCGACGGCAAGGGCAACGCCGTCCACCTGGGCACGCGCGACTGCTCGCTGCAGCGGCGCCACCAGAAGGTGCTCGAAGAAGCCCCCGCCCCGACCGTCCCCATGGACCAGCAGTTGCAGATCGGCGAAATCTGCGCCGCCGCCATGCGCAAGCTGAAATATTCCGGCGCCGGCACCATCGAGTTCCTCTACGAGGACGGCGAGTTCTATTTCATCGAGATGAACACCCGCGTCCAGGTGGAGCACCCGGTGACCGAGCGCATCACCGGCGTCGACATCGTCTACGAACAGATCCGCGTCGCCTCGGGCGAAACGCTCTCCATCAAGCAGGAGAACGTGCAGTTCTATGGCCATGCCATCGAGGTGCGCATCAATGCCGAGGATCCGCAGAGCTTTACGCCCTCGCCGGGCAAGATCACCTTCTACCACCCTGCCGGCGGCGTCGGCGTCCGGGTGGATAGCGCCGTCTATCAGGGCTACACCATCCCGCCCTATTACGACTCGCTGATCGGCAAGCTGATCGTTTACGGCCGCACCCGCGAAGAATGCCTGATGCGCCTCAGGCGCGCGGTCGACGAATTCGTCGTCGACGGCATCAAGACCACGCTGCCGCTGTTCCAGCGGCTGATCAAGGAGCCGGACGTCATCTCCGGCAACTACGACATCCACTGGCTGGAAAAATACCTGGGCATGAAGCACTGAGGCTTCTGCTTCCGGAGACTCTCACGGCGCTACCGCATCCCGCGGCGGCGCCGTTTTCTTTCCCGCCTCTGTCCGCCACCTGAACGTTTATGGTTAACGAAATCTGAACGACCGCCTCCGGATCAGTTCAGATCGGCAATGGCAATCTGGTGTCATCAAACGGGGAGCCAGGAAATGCCGCACCTGATCGACATCATCGACGCCGTGATCTTCCTCTCGCCGCTGGTCATCCTGGCTGCTATGGCCGCCAGGTTCACCTTCGCCCGCTTCGCGCACTAATCGAGATAGCGGCGGATCACCGCCGCTTCGGCGCGTGACGCCTCGGCGAGGTCTGCCCGGCCGACGCGGTCCAGTTCCACCGCCGCCGCCTCGCGCTCCGCCGCCTGCGCCTCAAGGATCGCCGAAACGCGATCCGCACCCAGCGCCAGCCTCTGCACTTCGGCCGAACCCAGGCCGCCCATCTCTTCGATCGCCAGCGTGCGCCCGTCGGTAGGCGGCGCCTCGGCATTGTCCAGCGCCGCGATCAGCGCCCGCAAGACCTTCACCTCCTCGCCGCGCTTTTCCTTCATCGCCGCCTTGAGGTCGCCCCGCAGCCGCAGTTTCATCTCTTCGCCGGCAGTGCTCGTCATCGTCTGTTCCCTTCTTGCGATCCGACGCCTCTAGCAGGTCGCCAGTGAAGCCAACAGCTTGCATCGCGAGCCGAACTCCACCACCTTCCCAGCATGTCCCGCAAGACCGACCCGTTCCACATCGAGCTCACCCCCGACCTCGTCGTGCGCGCCTACCGCGCCGGCATCTTCCCGATGGCCGAGGATGAGGCCTCGCCCGATGTCTTCTGGGTCAGCCCTGAACAGCGGGGCATCCTGCCGCTCGATTCATTTCACGTCTCAAGAAGTCTCCGTAAGGCAATGAAATCGAGTTCGTTTTCGATTCGCGTGGACACCGACTTCATGGGCGTTATCCAGGGTTGCGCCATGTTTGGCACGGATCGCGAGACCACCTGGATCAATCCCTCGATCAAGAAGATTTACGGCCAGCTCTTCGTCCGCGGCCTCTGCCACACGGTTGAAGTCTGGGACGGCGAGGAGCTTGTCGGCGGCCTCTACGGGCTCTCGCTCGGCGCCGCCTTTTTCGGCGAGTCGATGTTTCACACCAGAACCAATGCCAGC
>DASWWF010000012.1:0-3704 GCA_036401035.1 Devosia sp. | reverse complement strand
GCCCGGGCGTCGGGGGCTGGGCTGGCTGTGGTCGAATCGGCGGTGGCGTCAGTCACGGAAGATCACCTGCCCGTCCTGGAGCTCCATGCGGGGGAACGGAAAGCTGTCGAGCAGCGGCAGTTCGTGCGTGGCCAGAATGATGGTGGTGCCCATCTTGTTGAGTTCGGTGAACAGCCGGACGAGGCGCAGCGACAGATCGGGGTCGACATTGCCGGTGGGCTCGTCGGCGAGGAGAATGTCGGGCCGGCCGATGACGGCGCGGGCGATGGCGGCGCGCTGCTTTTCGCCGCCCGACAGCAGCGGCGGATGCGCGCCCATGCGTTCGCCGAGGCCCACCCATTGCAGCAGCTCGGTGACGTTCTCGCGGTAGGCGCTTTCGGGCTGGCCGAGCACGCGCAGCGGCAGCGCCACGTTCTCGAAGGTGGTCAGGTGATCGAGCAGGCGGAATTCCTGGAACACGATGCCGATATGGCGGCGCATCTGCAGCAGCGAATCCTGGTCGAGCGCCGAGACGTCCTTGCCGAAGAGTTTGACGAGGCCACGGCTGGGTTTGAGCGACAGCAGCAGCAGCTTGAGCAGCGAGGTCTTGCCCGAGCCCGAGGGGCCGGTGAGGAAGTGGAACGAGCCCGGCTCGATGCGGAAGGTGAGGTCCCTGAGGATCTCAGGGCCATGGCCGTACCGCAGGCCGACATTGGTGAACTCGATCACGCTCGTCATGTGCTCCGAATCAGTCGTTCCCGCATCATACCTCAGGCTTGGGCCGATGCCGCCCCGGCGCTTTTGGGGAGAAATGCGCCGGAATTCCGGTTGTGGGCAGATTTGAGGAGTCTTAACCGCAGGCCGTTAGGGTCGCGGCATGGCCGCCCCGCAACTTACCAATGTCGTCATTGTCTGCCCCCACTGCGCCACGCGCTACCAGGTGCCTGCCGAAACGGTCGGCGCCAAGGGTCGCCAGGTGCAGTGCGCGCATTGCGGCAAGACGTGGCAGGCCTTCGCCGAAAAGGAAATCGAGCGCGCGGCGCCCAAGCCCGCGCCGCCACCGGTGAGTGTCGCGGCCCGGTCGGCGCCGCGCGATCCCGACCAGATGTTCGATTCCAAGGCGGAAGCCGAACTCGATGCCGAGTTCGAGGCCGAGCAGCGCGCCGCCGCGGGCGAGCCCGAGCCGGCGATCCCTACAGAGGCGGTTCGCTCGATCGAGGAGATCAAGGCCGCCATCGCGCCCAAGGCGCAGGACGCGCCCCCGGCCAATCCGGTCGATCCGCAGGCCGAAAAGAAGCGCAAGAAGGCGTTCGACGAGCGGCAGAGTTCATTGAGCCGGCAGTTGCCGCTGGCGCGGGTGCGCCGCATCCTGCGCATCACCGGGCTTTGCTCGCTGGTGCTGATGATCGGCGCCGGCTTCAGTTTCCGCACCGATATCGTGCGCGCCTTCCCCGATCTGGCCGGCACCTATGAGGCGCTGGGCATGCCGGTCAATGTGGTCGGGCTCGAGTTCCGTGACGTCAAGACCTTGCTGGCGCTGCGGCGCGGCGCCGATGTGATGCAGGTCGATGCGCGCATCTATTCGGTGGCGCCGGGCGTCGTCGATGTGCCGCCGGTGGTGGTGACGCTGCTCAATGCCGAGAACGTGCCGCTCTACGAGTGGAGCGTGGCGCCGAGCGTACCGGTGCTGCAATCGGGCGAGGTGGTGGATTTTTCCACCCAGGTCACGGCGCCGCCGCCCGGCGTCAGTCGCGTGCGCCTCACCTTTGCGAGCGGGCGCATCCAGGCGCCCAGTCCGGCCGTTACGAAACCAGTCACCAGCGCCGCGCCGACGCCTGAGCCTGCCGCTGTCGAACCCGTCATCGAACCGCATCCCGAGCCCGCACATGAGGAGGCGGCACACTAAATGGCCAAGATCCTGATCGCCGAAGACGACGAGAATGTGCGCCAGTTCGTGGCGCGCGCCCTGGCCCATGCCGGGCACGAGATCACCGAGGCCGAAGACGGCGGGCTCGCCGCGGAAATCATGCAGGAGCAGAACGGGGCGTTCGACCTCCTGCTCTCCGATATCAAGATGCCGGTGATGGACGGCATCGCGCTGGCGCTCAACGTCGCCTCGGCGTTTCCGGATGTCACCATCGTGCTGATGACCGGCTTTGCCGACCAGCGCGAGCGGGCGCACGGGCTCGAAGCACTGATCTATGACGTGATCCCGAAGCCCTTCACGCTGCAGGCGCTGATGGAGAAGGTCGCCGATGCGCTCGAGGGGAAACCCGTGGAAGTCGTCTCCCTCGCCAAACAGGCGATGAACGAGCGCTAGAGTCGCCGTTCGGGCAACATCTGCCGGGTGAGGGTAGCGCGGTCGGTGAGGATTTGGGGCACCTATTCGGACGTCGAGAGAGGTTTCGCGCAGGAATTTTCAGGTCGGGTCGTGGCGTGGCGCGCTGTTCACGGCCATTTTTGTAAGTGGCTGTATTGCCAAACAACCTCGGAAAAAGTTCAGACCTTGGTCTGAGTGGTTGAACAGGCTTGATTGCCCCTGTACCGGGCAAGTCTTGGCCGTGCCAAGCAAGTCGTGGCCAGAATTCGCCACAAAGCTGGGTAACACATCGCCGTGAAGGCGTAGCCGTGAGGGCTAAGTCGAAGTTCTGGCGCGGGGCCGGGGCTTTTATACTGGAAATTCAACTGCGAACTCAACGCTTCCGGCGCTCCGGACGGCGGCGGGTTACTGTTGCCCGGGGCGGGTTAAACATGCACACGGCGATCTCCATCGACGCGGATACACTCCGCTCACTTCTGCGACTCCTGCACTTTCTTGGTCTGGCCCTCGGTCTGGGGACCGCGACGTTCCTCGATCTGATGATCCTGCGCTTCATGCTGCGGGGTCGTATCCGCAAGCAGCAGCTCAACATTTTCACCTTCGGCTCGCACGCGGTCACCGCCGGGCTGATCGTGCTCTGGGTGAGCGGGGCGGGCTTTTTGTGGCTCTACAGCGTCGCCAATCCCGACATGCTGGCCAATCCCAAGATCTGGGCCAAGGTGGCGGTGGTGTGGGTGCTGACGCTCAACGCGGTCTACCTCCACCTCTTCGTGCTGCCGATTCTCAACCGGCAGGCGGGGCGGTCGCTGCTCGAAGAGCTGCCGCCGCGCGATCGTTCGATGATGGTGGTGGGTGGCGTCGTTTCGGCGGTGTCGTGGTACTTCCCGCTCGCCATCGCGGCGCAGAGCTGGCTCAACTATCGCGTGCCGTTGTTGCAGATCTTCGCCACCTATGTGGCGCTGCTGGCGGCCGCCTTGCTCACCGCGCTGGCGGTAAGCGTGCTGGCGGCGCGGCGTGCTTCGACCACGCGGCAGCGCAAGCCGGCGAGCCTGCCGGTCAAGGCCGGGCAGTTGCGCCGGTCAGATCCAGTCCGGCACGCTGTCGAGGGCGAGGAGTTCTTCAATGGAGCGGCGGGGGCGAATGACGTGCCATTTGTCGCCGTCGACCAGCACCTCGGGCACCAGCGGCCGCGAATTGTAGGTTGAGGCCATCACCGCCCCAGAGGCGCCGGCCGACATGATGGCGAGGAGGTCGCCCTCGTCGACGCCTTCGATGGTGCGGTCCTTGGCGAGATAGTCGCCGGTTTCGCAGACCGGGCCGACAATGTCGGCCTTGATCCGCGGCTTGTTGGAATGCACCACCGGCTGCACGTCGTGATGGGCTTCGTAGAGCGTGGGGCGGATGA
>DASWWF010000011.1:0-2298 GCA_036401035.1 Devosia sp. | reverse complement strand
CGCGGAAAACTGCCGGTGACGTTTTCCGCCTCACCCTCGCGCACCTTCTCGATGGCCTTGCCGAGCCGGCCGATTGGCCGCAGCGCCAGCCGCGCCACGATCCAGCTCATGATGGCGAGCATGATGGCGACGGCCGAAAGCACGATCAGCGTCTGGCCGCGGAATTCATCGACGAGGCCCAGGATTTCGTCGAGGCTGCCGGTGGTGGTGAAGCGCAGTGGCGTGCCGTTGACATTGGCGGCCAGTTCCACCACCCGCATGCGGGTCTCGAACTGGTCGGTCTGCACCGCCGTCCGCACGTTGGCCGCATCGAAATTGCCGCTGAGCTCGGGCAGCAGCATGCCCACCATCGAGCCCGAGATGTTGAGGATTTCGCCCTTGTCATCGCGGATGACCCAGTACCAGCCCGAGGCCGGCCGCTCGAAGCGCGGGTCGCCCAGCCGGATCGCCTCGCTCTTGGGGTCGCGGTTGATCAGCGTGCGGTCGACCAGCGTCTCGATGTGAAACTTCAGCGTTTCCGAGAGGGAATTGTCGAGCGCGCGCGAATAGAGCTCGGTCAAGAGGAACGCGGTGGCCAGCAGGGCGACGATCAGCCACCCTGCCGAAAGCCAGAACAGCGATGCCGCGATCGAGCCCTTTTGCATGGCCGTTGGCGCCCCCGCGCCGGGAAGCGCTTTCAGGAAATGTTCCAGACTTTTCCGGTTCGAGAGCGCGACAGACTAAGCATCGTCAGTCCTCGAGGATCTGATAGCCGAGCCCGCGGACGGTCTGGATCACTTCCTCGGGCAGCTTCTTGCGCAGGCGGCCAACGAACACCTCGATGGTGTTGCTGTCGCGGTCGAAATCCTGGTCGTAAAGGTGCTCGGTGAGTTCGGTGCGCGAAATCACCTTGCCCTTGTGGTGCATCAGGTAGCTCAGGAGCCGCAGTTCGTGGCTCGTCAGCTTGACCGCATGGCCATCGACGGTGACCTTGCCGGCCTTGACGTCGAGCCGCACCGGACCGGCCGTGATCTCGTTGGACGAATGGCCCGCGGCGCGGCGCACCAGAGCGCGGAGCCGGGCGAGGATTTCTTCCATGTGGAAGGGCTTGGCGACATAGTCGTCGGCGCCGGCATCGATGCCCTGCACCTTGTCGCTCCAGCGGTCGCGGGCGGTGAGCAGCAGCACCGGCATGGTCTTGCCGGCGCGGCGCCATTCTTCGAGCACCGACAGCCCGTCCATGTGCGGCAGGCCGATATCGAGGATCACAGCATCATAGGGCTCGGTTTCGCCGAGGAAATGTCCCTCTTCGCCATCGAAGGCCACGTCCACCGCATAGCCACCCTCGGTGAGGGCATCCTTGAGCTGACGATTGAGATTGGTGTCGTCTTCAACGACGAGAATGCGCATCCTGAAAAGTCCCTCTCAAGGCGAACGTTACCGGTACCGCCGAGCAGACCCTCCGCCCGGCACGGCAGACACTCGCAATCCCAGTCTATTTCGACCCGTCCTCGGCATTCAAGGTGACGCTCTGGCTCTCCCCGTCGGAATCCATCATGTTGACGATGTAGTGGTCTGCACCATCCACGTCACATACCTGAACCGACAATGGGCGCCCCTTGACGCCTGCCCGGCTCATGGCATCGGCCAACGGAGCGATGAGCCCCTGCGACAGCCGATTCTGGATATCCTGCTTGCTGAGGCAGGCATCACCCTGCGCCATAGCCGCTCCCGGCAAGCCAATGCCTGTCAGCAGCGCCATTGCCATGGCGGCGAGGATGTTCACGGTCGTTTTTCTCATGTGGCAAGATTATGAACGAACGCCTGAACGTTAGATGAACGTCGCTCAGGCCGCCCGTTTCTCTGGGTTTTCAGGGTTCCCGGGCATATCGGGCGGCGCGCCTGCATGCACAAGGGCGCGATCGAACACGAGATCGGGAACAAGACGCGGCGTAGAGGGGTTGAGCCTTCAGCCAACCACCAGAGGAGGCCCATCATGGACCACACCAATCACACTCGCCTCGCACCTGCCGAGCTGACCCCGGCCCTGCTCGAAGGCGCCACCATCTACGGCGCCGATGACCACAAGGTCGGGACCGTCTCGCATGTCCACGGCTCGGGCGCTTCGAGCCAGATCGTCCTAGACGTCGGCGGCTTTCTCGGCATCGGCGCCAAACCGGTCGCCGTTCCCGCCAGCCAGCTCGACTTCATGCGCGACGAGGATGGCGACATCCACGCCGTGACCAGTTGGACCAAGGACCAGCTCGAGGCCATGCCGGAACATAAGCATCATCACTGATGGTTCTCAGTCGGGACTCC
>DASWWF010000010.1:0-1681 GCA_036401035.1 Devosia sp. | reverse complement strand
GCATGAGGTCTATCCAGCAACAAGAGCCCGCCATCAATGGGCGGGCTGGAGGAATTCGCGAGCTGTTCTAAATCAAAGGCGCGGGGCGGAAGTCAACTGATGCTTGATATGGGAAGGCGGCGGCGTACCGCCACTCCCCCGCCGGTGTCACTCGCCGCCGCGGGAAATCCGGGCGATTTCCTTTTCCACCATGCGCTCGACGACTGACGGCAGGTTCTCGTCGAGCCATTCCTTGAGCATGGGGCGGAGCATTTCGCGCATCATGGCTTCAAGCGTCACGCCCGAATTGACCATCGAGAGCCCGTTGAGGCGCGAGAAGGTGCTCTTGACCGCCGACTGGGTGGTGCCATCTAGCAACTGGTCGGCCATGTCGCTCGACAGCATCGGGTCGGGCATCGGCGCGGTCTGCGCCACGCTCGGCTGCGGCCGGGGTTCCGGGCGCGGCATCGGCGGCGGCACATAGGCCGGGCGTGGGGCTGCGGCAACGGGAGCCGGCGGTGGCGGCGGCTCGGGCTCGTCGTCCATTTCGACCGAGAACATCGCCATCGGGTCCTGCTCGGGCTCCGGATCGGGCGCGAACGAGACGTCCTCGGGATCGACCAGTTCGGCCTCGCCAGCGAAAGCCTCAGGCTCGGACGCCTGGCTGGAACCGCCCAGAATATCGTCGAAATTCAGCGGCTTGGCCGCGCTGTCGTCTTCGTCCTTGTCGGCATCGAACATGATCTGTTCGGCCGAGAGTGCCAGCGGTTCGGGCTCGGGCTGCGGTGCAGCGGCCGGTACCGGGCGCGGCGCCAGGGCCGGACGGATCGGCGGGGCCGGCGCCACCAGAGGCGAAGTCCCGAGGCCGGCGGGCTTTTTGGGCGCGGCCGCATCGTCATCGGCAATGATCTGCCGAATGGACGACAGGATCTCGTCCATCGAGGGCTCTTTGGGCGCCGGCTTGTTCATTACTGCCTCACATCTCTCCCGCCGCCGGGAGACATACCCAAACCCACACCGGGGTTTACGGTTGATTCGTCAATGAACACTCTAGTCCGGCGCGGCAATTTTTGCGAACCGCGCCACTAGCGCCAATCGACTCATCCCCAGAACTTTCCGGCCGAAATCCTCGCGTACCCGCTTGCAGCAAAAGCAAAGGCGCCGGCCGGAGCCAGCGCCTCTCGAAAATCCGGTAACGCGAGGCTTACTCGTCGATGGCGCGCAATTCCGCCCAGACGTCCTCGACGGTGGCGATATAGCCGTCCGCCGACTTGACCTCGACATTAAGGCCCAGTTCGGCCGGCGTCAGGCGGCCCGATGCGGCGACCAGCGCGAAGGAAGCGATGATGCGGCTCGTGGTGGCCGAGATCAGGCCTTCGCGGGCCTGAGTGAGTTCGGCCTGGGCGTTGAGTACGTCGAGCGTGGTCGACTGACCGACATCGCGCTCCTGCACGGTGCCTTCCACGACCAGCTGGCCGGCCGACACGGCGGAGTTCGCCGATTCGATCTGCGCGGTCGCGTTCTGCAGCGTGCTCCAGGACGAGATGACCGCCTCGCGGACCTGATCGCGGGCCGCCAGCGCGTCCACTTCGCTCTTGATCTGGTTGAGGTTGGCCTTGCGCACCGTCGCGCCCAGCGAACCGCCGTGATAGATCGGCACCGACAGCGACAGGCCGACCGAACCGGTCATGCCGCCCTGGCG
>DASWWF010000009.1:0-1894 GCA_036401035.1 Devosia sp. | reverse complement strand
ATTTCGTCGGCGCTGGCCGGGAAGAACGAGGGCGGGATCACCATCAGCGCATCGGCGCCGGCCTTCTCCGCCATCTGCGAGTAGTGGATGGCGAGATCAGTGCCGGCCGCGCCGGTGTTGATTACCACCGGCACGCGCTTGTTCACCGCCTTGATGACGCAGGCCGTGACCTGCGCGCGCTCGGCTTCGTTGAACTTGAACACCTCGCTGCCCAGCGCCACCCCGAGGCCATGGACGCCCGCGCGGATGTTGAACTCGACGAGGTTGGCGAGGCTCTCTTCATCGATGCGGCCCGCGCTGTCGAAAGGGGTGATCAGAATGGGCACGACGCCGTGCAGCAGGGGGAGTGTCATCAAGTCTCTCTGTTGGATGGGGCGCCGTCAGTCGGCGTGGAACATCTCTTCGACCGGCTCCTGCACGGGCGAGAAATCCGGGTTGGTTTCCATGTAGGGCGCCATCATTTCCCACCACTTCCAGACGATGGGGTCGATAGTGCCGTTCGGGTCGGCGGGCGTGTCGCGCTCCTGGTAGGCAAAGAGCGTCAGGCCGTGCCGGTAGATCGAGAAATTGCGCACGCCGTCGCGCTTCATCAGCGCCAGCATGTCAGGCCAGATCTCGTCGTGCTTCTGCTTGTAGATGGCTTCGTTGCCGGGCTTGAGTTTCATCACCCACGCGACACGCGTCGTCATTGTCGTCTCCGGTTAGGCTCGTTCGAGCGCCGCTGGGCTGAGTGGGTATTCGCCGCGGAAGCCGAGCCGGCGGCTCACATGGCCGCAGGCCTCGTTGAGCATATCGACCAGCGGCTGCACGCCCGGGCCGGGCGCTTTCACCGACGTGCCGGTGATGCTGATTGCGCCGGCCGGCCGGCCGTTGCCGTCGAGGATCGGCACGGCGACGCAGTAGACCCCCATCACCACTTCCTGGTCGTCGATCGAATAGCCGCGCTCGCGGATGCGATCTAGCTCCACGCTAAGCACCTTGGGGTCGGTGATGGTCTTGGGCGTCAGCGGAACCATCGGTTGCGCCAGCACCCGCTGCCGGTCGGCATCGGGCAGGAAGGCGAGCATCGCCTTGCCGGCGCCGCCGCAATAGATGGCGCCGCGCGAGCCGATGCGCAGGTCGAGCTGCATGCCCTCGCTGCCGCGCACCTTGTCGATGCAGACGCCGTGATAGCCTGAGAGCATATTGATGTTGACGGTCTCGCGCGTCTTTTCCGCCATGTGCTCGGCGAAGGGCCGGGCCAGCGCGGGCAGGGCGATCCGCTCGAGCTGGATGCCGGTGATCTCCATCAGCCGGAACGAGAGCTCCCACTCGCCGCCCGGCGTGCGTTCGGCCACGCCCTCTTCTTCGAGGTCGAGCAGCAGCCGGTGCACACTGCCCAGCGGCAGGTCGAGCTGCTGGGCGACCGCACGCACCCCCAGCGGGCCCTTGCGGGCCAGGAGGTCCATCGCCTGTATGGCACGGGTGATGGCGGACATCGCGGGTCGCCCTGTCTCGGTCTTACCAGTGGGTCTTCTTGGTGGTCGACAGCGGGTCGGTCAGGTTGTCGTCGATATAGTCCCAGAGGATTTCGTAGCCCATGCCCGGGCCCTTGGGCAGGTGCACGTAGCCATCGGCATCGATCTTGTCGACGATGTTCTTGAGATAGGGGTGCGGCTTATCGTAGTCGACGCCCGGGGCCAGGAGGCCCTTCTCGTAATATTCCGACGTGTCTTCCGACGTCGCGCCGCAGACCTGCAGGTTGCCCCAGCCGGCCATGTGCATCTCGCAGCGCAGGCCATAGGCTTCGGCGACGATCGCCGTCTTGCGCGCGCCGGTGATGCCGCCGCGGACCACGTCGATGCGGCTCATGTCGCCGGCCCCGCGCAGGATCCATTCGGCCCGGCTGAACACG
>DASWWF010000008.1:0-2774 GCA_036401035.1 Devosia sp. | reverse complement strand
GGCCGACATGCAGGGCGGCACCTTCACCATCTCGAACGGCGGCGTCTATGGCTCGCTGATGTCGACGCCGATCCTCAATGCGCCGCAGTCGGGCATCCTCGGCATGCACAAGATCCAGGAGCGTCCGGTGGTGGTGAATGGTGAGATCGTCATCCGCCCGATGATGTACCTGGCGCTGAGCTACGATCACCGTATCGTCGATGGCAAGGAAGCCGTGACCTTCCTCGTGCGCGTCAAGGAAAGCCTCGAGGCGCCGGAGCGGCTGGTGCTCGATCTCTGATCCACGCCGATCGGCATTGAATCTGGAAGGCTCGCCTCACGGCGGGCCTTCTGCTTTTCCGGGCGCTGTTGCGCCTCCTGCCGGGATGCCGGGCCCGATGGGTAGACGCAACGGCATATGCATGCCTTGCGCTCGGCCCTTGCGCCGCTAGAGTGGCGGGCAAGGGAGAAAAGCGCATGTCCGACAAGGTTCTGGTGGTGACCGGTGGCAGCCGGGGGATCGGCGCGGCGACGTGCCGGCTGGCGGCCGAGCGCGGCTACGCGGTGGTCGTCAACTACGCGGGCAATGTCGAGGCGGCCGAGCAGGTCTGCCACGACATCCACGCCATTGGCGGGGCGGCCGTGGCGGTGCGGGGCGATGTCGCCAGTCCCGAGGATGTCGAGCATATCTTCCGCGCTGCCGACCGGCTGGGGACGCTGGCGGGGCTCGTCAACAATGCCGGCATCGTCGGGCAGACGGCGCGCGTCGACGAGCTCGACGCCGAGCGCATCAACCGCATCCTCGCGGTCAATGTCACCGGCTCCTTCCTCTGCGCCATCGCCGCCATCAAGCGGCTCTCGACCCGCCATGGCGGCAAGGGTGGTGCCATCGTCAACCTGACCTCGGCTGCCTCCAAGCTCGGTTCGCCCGGCGTCTATGTCGATTATGCGGCCGCCAAGGGCGCCATCGACACCTTTACCATCGGTCTCGCGCTCGAAGTCGCGGCCGAGGGCATCCGGGTCAATTCGGTGCGGCCGGGCATCATCGAGACCGACATCCACGCCTCGGGTGGCGATCCGGAGCGGGCGGCGCGGATGGCGCCGAGCCTGCCGATGGCGCGCACCGGCTCGGCCGAGGAGGTGGCGAAAGCGATCCTCTGGCTCCTTTCCGACGACGCCTCCTACACCACCGGCACCACCATCGCCGTCACCGGCGGCCGGGGCATCCAGCCGTGACCCAAGGATTTGCATGCGGCAGGCGTCTTATCTCCCGAGCCACACGCAAGGGGGAGTTCATGCGCGCCGCGACTGCACTGGCACTGGTTGCCGCCTTCACCGGACAGGCCGTGGCCGAAGAGGCCGCCTGCACCATGAGCAACGCCGTCTATACCGACGGGGAACTGGGTTTCGAGCTTCGGTTTCGGGAAAGCAAGCCCTGGGAGCTCTACGGCATGATGACCTCGGTCATGGAACTGCGCATGCCGGACGGGCGCGAGCTCTGGGGGTATATCCACGGCAATATGGGCACCAGCCGCGACGAGGGCTCGCTGTTCATCGGCTGCGACCGGCCGGGTCCGGACGACGGGTCCATGACATCGGAAGAGATCGACGCCTGCCGGGTGTGGAACAACAATGTCTATGCGCTGATCGACGGCAAGGCCGTGTGGGTACCCAACGAAGGCGAGGTCGCGCCACCGAGCCTGTTGCTCGCCGATATCGGCCGCACCCTGCGCTATACGGTGCTCACCGGCCCGGGCGACGAGCCGTGGGACCAGTTCTTCCTCAAGGGCTGCGAGTAGGCCGCAGAACTTTCCCGACGCGGGTCGCGTTGTTGCCCTGCGTCCCGCTATTGTCAAAGGCTGCTCGGAACAATGTCCATCGAATTGACGCTCCTGGTCTGGAGCACCGTGGTGTTCGCGCTCTATCTCGGCGCCCAATCCACCCTCTACCGCATGCAGCATGGCGTCAAATTCGCCAATACGGCGCGCGACAACGAGGCGCCGCCTGATGTGCTGACTGCCCGCGGCGAAAAGGCGCTGCGCAACTTCCTCGAGACTTATGCGGTGTTCATCGCGCTGGCGGTCGCGACCGAACTCTCGGGCCGCTCGGACGGATTGACGGTCTGGGGCGCGCAGCTCTGGTTCTGGTGCCGCATCGCCTACCTGCCGCTCTACATTGCGGGCGTGGTCAACATCCGCTCGCTGGTCTGGTTCATCTCGGCGATCGGTCTCACGCTGATGTTCTTGGGCGTGGCGTTCTAGGGGGCGCTGTCCAAAATCCTTGAACGCTGCATCAACGGGGCTTTCATCCGTTAGTCGGGTGGTTTAACCCCTAGGCCATGACTATCTAAGACCTGCGCACTTTGTCGCGCGGCGTCAGCGGCTCGGAGACATCATGGCAGATACGTTCGACCTCACGATTATCGGTTCGGGGCCGGGCGGCTATGTCGCCGCCATTCGGGCCGCGCAGCTCGGCATGAAGGTCGCGGTGGTCGAGAAATGGGCCACCCATGGCGGAACCTGCCTCAATATCGGCTGCATCCCCTCCAAGGCGCTGCTGCATGCCTCCGAGCTGTTCGAAGAGGCCGGGCACCAGTTCAAGAATTTCGGCATCGATATTCCGGCGCCCAAGCTCAATCTGCAGCAGATGATGGCGCACAAGGACGATACCGTCACCGCCAATGTCTCGGGCGTCGATTTCCTGTTCAAGAAGAATAAGATCACCCCGTTCCGCGGCGTCGGCTCGATACCGGCGCCCGGCAAGGTGCTCGTGACCTCCGACAAGGGCGGCACGAC
>DASWWF010000007.1:0-1823 GCA_036401035.1 Devosia sp. | reverse complement strand
GAGCTCTTCATCAACCCGCACGAATATCTGCCGCTGATCACCGAGCGGCTGATCGATTTCGTCCGCATCCGCGTCTCCAAGGGCGGCGGCATCACCCAGGCGCGCAAGGTGGCGACGCTCTGCGAGTGGTTCGGCGTGCAGACTGCCTGGCAGGAAGGCGGCGACAACGATCCGGTCAACCAGATGGCCGCCATGCATGTGGACCTCGCGTCCACCGCCTTCGGCATCCAGGAAGAGAACCATTTCCGCCCCGAGGAATACGACATATTCCCGGGCCACGCGGTGCTCGACGGCGGCTATCTCTACGGCAACGAGCAGCCGGGCCTCGGCCTCGACATCGACGAGAAAAAAGCCGCGGCCCTGCTCGATCCAGAGCTCGCCGCCAAATCCTACTACATGGCCGAAGACCGCCGCCGCGACGGCGCGATCGTCCGGCCATAGGGCAGGGGGCTCAGGCGGCTGCCGGCGGGCGGAGGATCTTCTCCATCGCCTTGCCCCTGGCCAGTTCGTCGACGAGTTTGTCGAGGTAGCGGATGTCGCGCATCATCGGCTCCTCGATCTCTTCCACCCGCATGCCGCAGATCACGCCGGTGATCAGCGCGCGGGCCGGGTTGAGTTTGGGGGCCTTGGTGAAGAACTCGCCGAAGCTGAGTTTTTCGGCAAGCGCCTTCTCCAGCCCGGCCTCGGAGTAGCCGGTGAGCCAGCGGATCACTTGGTCGAGTTCGGCCTTGCTGCGCCCCTTCCGCTCTACCTTCTGGAGGTACAGCGGATAGACGCTCGAAACGGTGATCGCGTAGACGCGCTCGTTGCTTCTCTTCATGCGAAAGCCTCCCTTCCGAGGAAGGGAGGATAACCCAGATCGGTGCCATGTCGAGACCGCCGGCCGCTGACCCTGGGGCAACCGCATGGTGCAATTCCGCGACCCTGAAGGCACGATCGTTGCCTTGCCGAGAACTCCGCGCCGCCCGGGGTGCCGCCTGAAATGGCGATCGATGCGCTCATCTCGGCTATCTCGATTGCCTCAACCACCAGCGCCGTGCCGCTCGAACAATCGTTCACCGCCACCATCGACACGGGCGCGACTGCCGGTGATCTGCAACGGGTGCTGTCTATCCCCACTCCGTCGGCGAGGCGCGCACGGTCACGCGGCGCGTCCCCATCCTCCGCCGTTAACTTTCCCGCCTCAATATCCCCCCTTTCGGCTGGCACCTGTTTTCCCGGGCAGGGTGGGCATAGAGCGTCGGGTCGCCTATGATTCCCGCCTGATTTGCGGGAGATTGCATGACCAAGGACCGGCTGTCCGAGCTTCGCCAGACCATTCGTGCCGCAACGCTTGCCGATGAGGAGGCGACCCTGGCCCGGCTCGTTGCCGACGCCGGGCTGGATGACGGCGAGCGCGCCGCCATCGGCGTGCGCGCCACCGACCTCGTCGAAAAGGTCCGCGCCGGTTCCTCCACCGGCATGCTCGAGAGCTTCCTGGCCGAATACACGCTCTCCACGCACGAAGGCATCGCGTTGATGTGCCTTGCCGAGGCGCTGCTGCGCGTGCCCGATACCAAGACCATCGACGACCTGATCGAAGACAAGATCGCCCCCAGCCGCTGGTCCGAGCATCTCGATCGCGCCAACTCGCCGCTGGTCAATGTCTCCACCCTGGCCCTCACGCTGACCGGCGAAGTGCTGCGCGATGGCGGAGCCGGCATCGCCGGCACCATCAAGAGCTTCGTGCAGCGCATCGGCGAGCCGGTGATCCGCTCGGCGGTGCTGCAGGCGATGAAGATCCTCGGCAGCCAGTTCGTCGTCGGCCGCACCATCGAGGAGGC
>DASWWF010000006.1:0-2939 GCA_036401035.1 Devosia sp. | reverse complement strand
AGCAGGTCCGAGAGCACATAGCCTGCCACCAGCGAGGTGACGCCGAGCTGCAGTGAGCCGGGCGCAGCGGCCGCCTGCTCCGGCCCGAAACTGCGCCGCGCGTCGGACACCGAGCCGAGGATACGGTTGGCGTGACGATAGAACTGGTGGCCCTTGTGGGTGATGGTGAGCCCGCGCCGATGCCGCTCGAACAGCGCCACCCCGAGATCACCCTCGAGCTCCTTGATCGCGTCCGTCACCGCCGACTGGCTGATCGAGAGGCTCTGTGCCGCGCCCGAAACGGTGCCCTCCTCGGCCACCGCGATGAAATACTGGAGCTGCCGGAGGGTGAACGCCATGCCGCACTTAAGCATTGGCAGCCCGCCCGCTCAATCGCTATAGAGGCGACATGAGCAGCAGAGCCCATACCCAAGCAGCGCAGGAACGGCAGGTGCGACGCCTGTGCCGGCCGTACAATCTCAGCCTTCTGATCGCGCAGAAGCGGAACGCCAAGATCGACGAGCACGGCGGCTACATGCTGCGCGACGAGGATTTCAAGATCGTCTTCGGCAACGCCCGCTACGATTTCTCGGCAACGCTCGAGGAGTGCGAGGAGTTCTTGCTGGAACAGAACCGGCTCAATGGCATCTAGCTGCCATGCGCGAGGGCGCTAGCCGCGTCCGGCATTCGTGCTATCGTTCGGCCGGGAAGTCCTTTTGTGCGAACGAGTGAGCGCCTGACCGCATGTCGATCAAAGCCGCCGTCTACCACCTGACGCATTACAAGTACGACCGCCCGGTCTTCCTGCAACCACAGATCATCCGTCTGCAGCCGGCGCCGCACAGCAAGACCAAGGTGCTGAGCCACTCGCTCAAAGTGTCGCCGAGCCAGCACTTCGTGAACGTGCAGCAGGACCCCTACGGCAATTACCTGGCCCGTTTCGTCTTCCCCGAGCCGGTGACCGAACTCAAGATCGAAGTCGACCTCGTCGCCGACATGACGATCTACAACCCCTTCGACTTCTTCGTCGAAGAGTCGGCGGAAACCTGGCCGTTCGAATATCCCCAGGAGTTGCGCGAGGACCTGGTGATCTATCGCAGGCCTGAGCCTGCGGGTCCGCTGCTGCAGAAATTCCTCGATGGTGTCGACCGCACGCCGATGAACACCGTCAATTTCATCACCGCCCTCAACGCCCGCGTGCAGCAGGAAGTCGGCTACATCGTCCGGCTTGAAACGGGCGTCTATTCGCCGGAAGAAACGCTCGGCAATGCGCAGGGTTCGTGCCGGGATTCCAGCTGGCTGCTGGTGCAGGCGCTGCGCCATCTCGGCTTTGCCGCCCGCTTCGTCTCGGGTTACCTGATTCAATTGAAGCCCGATCTCGTCTCGCTCGACGGCCCGCCCGGCACCTCGGTGGATTTCACCGACCTGCACGCCTGGTGCGAGGTCTACCTGCCTGGCGCGGGCTGGATCGGCCTCGACCCGACCTCGGGCCTGCTGACCGGCGAAAGCCATGTGCCGCTGGCGGCCACGCCGCATTACCGCAATGCCGCGCCGATCTCGGGCTATGCGAGCTTCGCCAATGTCGATTTCAACTTCGACATGAAGGTGACCCGCGTCGCCGAGCATCCGCGCATCACCAAGCCGTTCTCGGACGAAAGCTGGCAGCGGCTCAATGCGCTCGGGTACAAGGTCGACCAGGCGCTGGCCGATGGCGATGTGCGCCTCACCATGGGCGGCGAGCCCACCTTCGTCTCCATCGACGATTTCGAAAGCGGCGAGTGGAACACCGACGCCGTTGGCCCGACCAAGCGTGAAAAGGCCGATGCGCTGATCCGACGCCTGCGCGACCGCTTCGCCCCGGGCGGACTGCTGCATTACGGCCAGGGCAAGTGGTATCCGGGCGAAACGCTGCCGCGCTGGACCTTTTCGCTCTACTGGCGCGCCGACGGCAAATCAGTCTGGCGCGACGAAAAACTGATCGCCCGCGAGCACCAGCAGACGCCGGCGACCACCGAGGATGCGGAAAAGCTGCTCGGCGCCATCGCGGCCAATCTCGGGCTGGGCACCGAAACCATCGACGCGGCCTATGAGGACCCCGGCGAATGGCTGCTCAAGGAAGCCAAGCTCCCCGACAATGTCGATCCGACCAATTCCAAGCTCGACGACGCCGAAGCCCGCTCGCGCATGAAGACCGTGTTCGAGCGCGGCCTCACCAAGCCGACCGGCTACGTGCTGCCGGTGCAACGCTGGAACGCCCTTCCGACCGACAAGCGCTGGCTGACGGAAAAGTGGAAGACGCGGCGGGGAAAACTCTTCCTCGCCCCCGGTGACTCGCCGGCCGGCTACCGCCTGCCGCTGAGCTCGCTGAAGCATCTGTCGGGCACCGCCTACCCGCATATCGTGCCGCTCGACCCGCTGGCGCCGCGCGGCCCCCTGCCCGATCGGGACGAGCTGGTGCATGGCGCCGCGGCGCCCGAGCGCGAACTCGCGCAGGCCTCGTTCACCGCCGACCCGACGATCCAGCAAGATCGTGCCGAACAGGTCATCTCCGAAATCGAGGGCCAGGTCCGCACCGCCGTAACCGCCGAAGTCCGCGACGGCCATCTCTGCGTCTTCCTGCCGCCGGTGGCGGAACTCGAGGACTACCTGGAACTGGTCGCCTCGGCCGAGGAAGCCGCGAAGTCGCTCGGGCTGCCGGTGCATATCGAGGGCTATGCCCCGCCCGCAGACCACCGCCTCAACGTCATCCGCGTGGCGCCCGACCCGGGCGTCATTGAGGTGAACATCCACCCCGCGAGCAACTGGGACGAGTGCGTCACGACGACCACTGCGGTCTACGAGGAAGCGCGGCTCAGCCGGTTGGGTGCCGACAAATTCATGATCGATGGCAAGCATGTCGGCACCGGCGGCGGCAACCATGTCGTGGTCGGCGGCGCCACGCCGAACGACAGCCCGTTCCT
>DASWWF010000005.1:0-5447 GCA_036401035.1 Devosia sp. | reverse complement strand
AGTCCGGGCACCGCAATGTGGTGGATATGCCGGTCCGGCGCGACGTGCGGGGCGGCAAAGGCGGCCTCCAGCGCGCCGATCAATGCGGGCCATGGCGTGGCCGCCGTCACCTCTGCCGATCCGATGCTGCGAAAACTCACGAGAAAATGGCCTCCGTCATAAGCTTGCAACATTGCATACAGTTTGCCTACTATGCCTGAGGGATGCCGGCAATCCTGCCGCAAGCTATCCTGGGGAATTGGGGAGTTTATAGAATGAAGTGGACCTCTTTGGCCGCGACCGCTGCCTTCCTGACCTTGGCCACCGTGCCGCCCGCCTTCGCTGACAAGCTCGACGACATCATCGCGTCCGGCACCCTGCGCTGCGCCATCGTGCTTGATTTTCCGCCCATGGGCTCGCGCGACGCCAGCAACAACCCGATCGGCTTTGACGTCGATACCTGCAACGATCTCGCCGCCGCACTGGGCGTGACCCCCGAATATGTCGAGACGCCGTTCCCGGATCGTATTCCGGCACTCGTCTCCGGCCGTGCGGATGTGGGCGTCGCTTCGACCTCCGATACGCTCGAACGCGCCAAGACCATCGGCTTTTCGATCCCCTATTTCGCCTTCACCAACGTGGTGCTGACCCGCACCGACGCCGGCATCGACAACTATGAGGGCCTCAAGAACAAGAAGCTCGGCTCGGTGGCCGGCACGTTCGAGGCAATCCTGCTCGAAGACGACATGAAGACCTGGGGTTCGAGCTCGACCTTCCAGGGCTATCAGGCGCAGGCCGACGTGTTCCAGGCGCTGAGCCAGGGCCAGATCGACGCCACCGTGGTGACCTCGACGGTGGCCTTTGCCACCATCGCTTCGGGGAACTTCACCAACCTCAAGATCGCCGGCGATGCGCCCTATCCGATCGACTACGTGTCGCTGATCGGGCTGCGCAGCGAATATGGCCTGCTCAACTACCTCAACCTGTTCGTGAACCACCAGATCCGGTCGGGCCGCTATCAGGAACTCTACAACAAGCATGTCGGCGAAGGCGCCGCGCCGAACCTGGTGATTTCGGGCGCCTATTACTGATCCACGGACAAGGGGGAGCCATCGGGCTCCCCCTTTCCGCTTGAACGTGGTTTGATGCAGCCTGGATCAGGGGAAGGCGCGCGTGTTCAACTACACCTTCCATTGGCGGCCGGCCCTGCAGGCGCTGCCGCAGATGCTGCAGGGCGCCATCGTGACGCTCGAGCTGGCGATCCTGTCGATGGTCATCGGCATCGCCTTCGGCGTGTTGCTGGCCCTGATGCGGCAATCCAAGAACCGCATCCTCTATGGCGCGGCGACGGTGTGGGTCGAAGTGGCGCGTAATACGCCGGCGCTGTTCCAGATCTACATGGCCTATTTCGGTCTCGGACAGCTGGGCATCCGGCTCGACAGTTTCCTCGCGCTGCTGATCGGCATCACCTTCAACAATGCCGGCTATCTCGCCGAGACCTTCCGCGGCGGCCTGCGCGCCGTACCGCAGACGCAGACCCGCGCGGCCCGCTCGCTGGGGTTCAATGCGTACCAGGCCTTCACCATGATCGTGCTGCCGCAGATGTTCCGGGTGGTGTTCCATCCGATGACCAACCAGATGGTCTGGGCGATCCTGATGACCTCGCTGGGCGTGGTCGTCGGCCTCAACACCGACCTTACTGGCGTGGTGCAGGACCTCAATGTCCGCACCTTCCGCACCTTCGAATATTTCGCCATCGCGGCGGTGCTGTATTACCTCATCGCCAAGTTCGTCACCCTCGGTGCCCGGCTCATCGCCTGGCGCCTGTTCCGGTACTGAGGGGGCGCGACGTGTTCCAGACCAACCTTTCCCCCAACGATCTGCTGTTCATGGCGCAAGGCGCCGGATGGACCCTGCTGATCACCGCCATCGCCATGCTGGGCGGAACGCTGCTCGGCGTCGTCTTCGGCGTCACGCGCGCCGTGCTGCCGGGCTGGACCACGCTGCCGCTCGGCTTCGTGCTCGACATCTTCCGCTCGGTGCCGCTGCTGATCCAGCTGATCCTCGCCAATTCCTTCATCCCGATCCTGGGGCTGAAGGCGACGCCCTTTGCGGTGAGTTGCATCGTGCTGGCGCTCTACACCTCGTCCTACTGTTCCGAGATCGTGCGGGGTGGCGTGCTTGCCGTGCCGCAGACCACAAGGCGGGCGGCGCGCTCGCTGGGCATGACCTGGTGGCAGGACATGACCGAGATCGTCTACCCGATGGCGCTCCGCATCATGCTGCCGAGCTGGATCGGGCTGACGCTGGGCGTGATGAAGGACACCGCGCTGGTCAGCTGGATCGGCGTGATCGAACTGCTCAAGAGCTCGCAGATCCTCATCACCCGCATGCAGAACGAGCCGCTGTTCATCCTGATGATCGCCGGGCTCATCTACTTCCTCATCAGCTTCCCGATCTCGCGACTGGGTGCGCGTCTCGAAAGAAGGTTCCGCGAGAATGATTGAGATCCAGAACGTCGAGAAAAGCTTCGGCAGTCTCAAGGTGCTCGATGGCGTGAGCCTGAGCGTCGACAAGGGCGAGGTGCTCTCGATCATCGGCGGCTCGGGTTCGGGCAAGTCGACGCTGCTGATGTGCATCAATGGCCTCGAAGCGATCCAGGGCGGCCGGATCACCGTCGACGGCACCGAAGTGCACGCCAAGAGCACCGACCTTAACCAGGTGCGCCAGAAGATCGGCATCGTCTTCCAGCAGTGGAATGCGTTCCCGCATCTCACAGTGCTCGAGAACGTCACGCTGGCGCCGCGCAAGGTCTTGAAGAAATCCAAGGCCGAGGCCGAGGCGATCGCCATCAAGCAGCTCGAGCATGTGGGCTTGGGCGACAAGCTCAAGGCGTTCCCCGGCAAGCTCTCGGGCGGCCAGCAGCAGCGCATGGCCATCGCTCGGGCGCTCGCCATGGAGCCCAAATACATGCTCTTTGACGAGGTCACCTCGGCGCTAGACCCGCAACTGGTCGGCGAGGTGCTCGACACCATGCGGCTTCTCGCCAAGGAGGGCATGACGATGATCGTGGTGACCCACGAAATGGCGTTCGCCCGCGAAGTCAGCGACCGGGTCGCCTTCTTCAAATCCGGCAAGATTCACGAGATCGGCAGCCCGCAGCAGATCTTCGAGAACCCGCAGACGCCGGAGACCAAAGCCTTCCTCAACTCGGTGCTCTAGTCCCATGCGTTCGTCCAAGCTCGTCCATATCGTCTCCGCGCATGCCGAGGGGGAAGTCGGCGATGTCATCGTCGGCGGGGTCACGCCGCCGCCGGGCGACACCGTGTGGGAGCAGCGCAACTTCATCGCCAGCGACGAGACGCTGCGCAATTTCGTGCTCAACGAACCGCGCGGCGGTGTCTTTCGCCATGTGAGCCTCCTGGTCCCGCCCAAGAACTCCAAGGCGCAGATGGGCTGGATCGTGATGGAGCCGCAGGACACCCCGCCGATGTCAGGCTCCAACTCGATGTGCGTCTCCACCGTGCTGCTCGATACCGGCATCCTGCCCATGACCGAGCCGATCACCCGGCTGGTGCTCGAAGCGCCCGGCGGGCTGATCGAGGTGACGGCCGAATGCAAGGACGGCAAGGCCGAGCGCATCCACGTCACCAACCACCCGAGCTTCGTCGACAAGCTCGATGCGATGATCGAGGTTGAGGGCATCGGCTCGCTGCGCGTCGACACCGCCTATGGCGGCGACAGCTTCGTCTTTGTCTCCGCGTCCCGCCTAGGCTTCTCGCTGGCGCCCGACGAGGCGCGCGATCTCGCCACCACCGGCATGAAG
Organism: Devosia sp.; assembly: GCA_036401035.1. Classification (GTDB taxonomy): domain Bacteria; phylum Pseudomonadota; class Alphaproteobacteria; order Rhizobiales; family Devosiaceae; genus Devosia_A. Next base: position 1,642 of record DASWWF010000005.1, on the reverse strand, counting down.
ATCACCAGGGCCGCCAACGAGCAGCTCGGTTTCGTCCACCCCACCAACCCCGAGTGGAGCCACATCTCGTTCTGCCAGATCACCGCTCCGGTCGAGCGCAATCACCAGGGCATCCTGACGGCCAAGAACGCCGTCGCCATCCGGCCCGGCAAGATCGATCGCTCGCCCTGCGGCACGGGCTGTTCGGCCCGCATGGCGGTGCTGCATGCGCGCGGCGAGATGCAGGTGGGCGAACGCTTCATCGGCCGCTCGATCATCGACAGCGAGTTCCACTGCAGGATCGAGAGCCTCGTCGATATCGGCGGCAAGCCGGGCATCGTGCCCGTCATCTCCGGCCGCGCCTGGATTACCGGGACGCGCCAGGAAATGCTCGATCCCGCCGATCCCTGGCCCGCCGGCTACCGCCTCTCCGACACCTGGCCCCTCGAAGGACGCTTCTGATGAAGATTACCGCGATAAAGTACTGGCAGGTCGGCCTGCCGCTGCGCGAGGGCCGCTACAAGTGGAGCGGCGGCAATTTCATCGACGTGTTCGATTCAACCGTGGTCGCGGTGGAAACCGATGCCGGGATCACCGGCTATGCCGAGTGCTGCCCGCTGGGCTCGGCCTATCTGCCGGCCTATGCGCTCGGCGTGCGCGCTGGCCTGCATGAGATCGGCCCCAAGGTCATCGGCATGGACCCGACGGCGCTCGGGCCGCTCAATCGGCACATGGACGCGGTGCTGCGGGGCCACCCTTACGTCAAGGCGCCGATCGACATCGCCTGCTGGGACATTCTCGGCAAGGTCGCCGGCCTGCCGGTCAAGACGCTGCTGGGCGGGCAGGAGCAGGACTCGATCAAGCTCTATCGCGCCATCAGCCAGGAAGACGCTGGCGTGATGGCCGAAAAGATCGCCGGCTACCGGGCCGAGGGCTACACCAAGTTCCAGCTCAAGGTCGGCGGCGACGCCGGTGACGACATCGCCCGCATCAAGGCCTGCCGCGCCATCCTGCAGCCAACGGATATCCTGGTGTGCGACGCCAATACCGGCTGGACCATGGCCGATGCCGCACGGGTGGTGAACGCGGTGCGCGATCTCGACGTCTATATCGAGCAACCCTGCATGACCTATGACGAGAGCGTCTCGATCCGCCGCCGCACGGCGCTGCCTTTCGTGCTCGACGAAAACATCGACGGCGTCGGCATGCTGCAAAAGGGCATCGCCGAGGACGCCTTCGACATCATCAACTTGAAGATCAGCAAGGTCGGTGGCCTGACCAAGGCGCGGCAGATGCGCGACCTCTGCGTCGCCAACCGCATCCCGATGACCATCGAGGACACCTGGGGCGGCGACATCGTCACCGCCACCATCGCCCATCTGGCGCAATCGACGCCGGAAGCGATGTGTTTTTCGGCCACCGACTTCAATTCCTACGGCACCGTGGACATCGCCGACGGCGCCCCCAGGCGCGTCAACGGCACCATGCAGGCCTCGGACGTGCCGGGGCTTGGCGTTACGCCGAAATTCGACGTGCTCGGCGCCGCGACGACGATTTCCGCGTAGGCGTCACTGGTAGGGGCGGCCGACGCGGCCCGCGCCCAGCGCGTGGCTGAGGTCAGCGGCGGTCTGCGCCACGAGGCGGCCGAGCGACGGCATGCGTT
>DASWWF010000004.1:0-11877 GCA_036401035.1 Devosia sp. | reverse complement strand
GTCGTTCAGCGTCGACTGCAAGGACCAGGCCGAGGTCGACTATTTCTGGGACCGGCTGCTCGAAGGCGGCGGCCGCGAGGACCAGTGCGCCTGGCTGCAGGACCGGTTCGGGCTGAGCTGGCAGATCGTACCGGAGGCGCTGCCACGGCTTCTGGGGCAGGAGGATCGTGCCGCAGCGGGCCGCGCGATGGCGGCGATGATGCAGATGCGAAAGATCGTCGTCGCCGAGCTCGAAAAAGCATCGGCGGGAGCCTGACATGCATCGGCGCAGCTTTCTCGTTCTCGTCGGCGGATCCGCAATTGGTTTCGCCACCGGCCGCAGCTTTGCGCAGGGGGCGCGGAAATGGCTCCATTGATTACCCATGATGTCGTCGTCACCCGCCTGTTCGATGCTTCGCCCGAGGCCGTGTGGAAGGCCTGGACGACCGAGACCGAGGTGATGAAATGGTGGGGACCGGACGGCTATACGGCTCCGGTCGCCAAGATGGACGTTCGGGTAGGCGGCACCTCCCTGGTCGCAATGCGCTCGCCGGAGGGACAGGAGCACTGGATGACCTGGACCTACACCGTCGTCGAGCCAGAGAGGCGGCTCGAATACGTGCAGAATCTCTCGACGCCCGAGGGTGGCCCGGTGGATCCCACCAGCGTCGGCATGCCGCCGGAGTTCCCACGCGACGTGGCCACGGTGGTGACGCTGACGCCCAAGGGCAGCCAAACCGAAGTGACTATCAGCGAGCACACCACCACCAGCCCGTTCATGATGGAGATGTCGCAACGGGGGCTCGAACAGGTGATGGACAAGATGGGCCGGACGTTCGGCAAATGAACAGTGTCGAGATTTCGCTGCCCAGCGACACCGCGTTGCGAATGGTGCGGATGTTCGCGGCGCCGCCGGAGGCAGTGTTCGCGGCCCATACGGTGCCGGCGCTGCTAATCCGCTGGTACGGGGCGCTGGTTTCGGCGGAGATCGATCTCACTGTCGGGGGCGCCTGGCGCTTCGTCTCGAAGCGGCCGGACGGGCGCGAGATCGGGCAATATGGCGTCTATCGCGAGATCGAGCCCAATGCCCGGCTGGTGCAGACCGAGAACTGGACCGACTGGAACCCAGGGGAACTCACGGTCAGCACCATCTTCGCGCCGGTAGGCGCGGCGACGCGCCTCGAGGTGACGATGCAGTTCCCGTCACGCGAGGTGCGCGACCTGCTGGTCAAGGCCGGGATGAACGACGAAGCCGGCGCACAGTATCGCCGGCTCGACGCGATGCTGGGGACGAGCCGGAGTGGTAGACGGCACGCCGGCTTGACCGCGTCCGCGAATCGTGGATAAACTTTATCCGTGATTAGGAGGCGGCATGAAACTCAGTGACGGCGTCGAGCAGGCCATTCACAGCGTGACGCTGCTGTCGCGGCTCTCCCCGGAGGGCGTGCTCTCGGCCGCGGCGCTGGCGGAGTTTCATGGCGTCTCGGGCAGCTACCTGCTCAAGCACCTGCAGGCGCTGTCGGGCGCGGGGATCGTCGAGACGTTGCCGGGGCCGAAAGGGGGCTACCGCCTCGCGCGGGCGCCGGAAGCGATTTCGCTCCTTGATATTGTCCTCGCCGTGGAAGGCGCCGGCCCCGCCTTTCGGTGCAACGAAATCCGGCGACGGGGACCCAACCCGCTGCCGGCTCACCTGCTGACCAAGCCCTGCAGCATCAATGCGGCCATGCTCCGCGCCGAGGCTGCCTACCGGGCCGAGCTCAGACAGGTGAGCATCGCCGACATCCTTGCCGACGTGGGTGAGCTGGATGACGGCACGATCGCCGCCAGAAGCTGTGCGTTTCTGGATGCGAACGAGCGCAAGTCGGGCCCTCGCGCCTGACGCCCCCACTGTTCCCACGCGAAAGGAGAATGGCCATGGAGCCACGTTTCGATTTTCCCAGCGCTGCACCCGATGCCTACAAGGCAGTCGCCGCGCTCGACAAATATGTGAAGGTGGATTCCGGTATCGACCACCGGGTGCTGCACCTGCTCAAGATCCGGGCGTCGCAGATCAACCACTGCGCCTATTGCGTGGACATGCACACCAAGGAGGCGCGTCGCGACGGGCTCAGCGAGCAGTGGATCAACCTGATCAGCGTGTGGCAGGAATCGCCGGTGTTCGACGCCAAGGAACGGGCCGTACTCGGCTGGACCGAAGCGCTGACCAACGTCGCCCAGACGCGGGCGCCGGACGCGGACTACGAGGCGCTGCGGGCGTTCTTCACCGAAGCCGAGATGACCCGGCTGACGGTGGCGATCGGCGCCATCAATGTGTGGAATCGCCTGTGCGTCGGCTTCCGCTCCGTGCATCCGCTGGATGCGGTCAAAGCCGCCGCCTGAGCCTGATGTCTACGCCGCCCGCACGCGGGCGGCGCTTTCCTTACCAGATGCGGTAGGAGGTGACGCCGTCGTCGAGGAAGCCGTTGAGCACAGGCTGGCTCTCGATGATGCGCTCACAATAGCTGGTCCACTTGCGATCGCGGCAGGCTGTGACCGAAGCGCTGCCTTCGATGGTGACCGAGGAGAAGCTGTTGTCGAGGCCGACCAGCTTGAGGTCGGACACCACGAAGCCGGAATCGTTGCAGACGGCGTGGCCGGTATAGTTACGGCCGGTATAGAAGCAGACAGTGCCGGCGCCGGAGGGATAGTTGAGGCGCGGGCCGGTGAAGGGGCCACGCGGATGCTGGCCGAAATTGACCTTCTGCAGGCCGACCCAGCCCTTGATGCCCTCGGCATGGATCAGACACCACGGGCCCGAGCAGCGGTCGACACGGATACGGGTTTCGCCACTCAGATCGCCGACGGCCTGATAGGCGCCGCCGGGGCCATCGAGCAATGTGGCGCTGCTGATCAGCCAGGCCGGGGTCCCGGTTTCGGCGGCAAGCGCGGGAGCCGCGAAGGCGGCGAGAGCAAGCAGGGCGAGAGCGAGACGGCGAATGGCGAGCATGAAACGAACCCCGAGTAAGTCGAACGTACACTAACCGCCCGGGATGACGGTTGAAAGTGCCCGCTTGCCACAGCAGGGGATTGTTCACGCCAAACGAAAGGCGCCGCACCGGAGTGCAGCGCCCATCTCGTCACCCGGCGGCGAACCGCCAGGTCTTTGGATCGGGCCGGCTAAGGGACCCGGGTAGACGAGGCCATGGCCGGCTCAGAAGCCGGCAAGGGTAGGGGTCAGAACCATCGCCGCCGATGCCGCGATGGCAATGCCGGTGGCGATATTGAGGACGAGGATACGGGTCTGGCGCTTCATGACGGGCTCCTGCCGAGTGTTGCAAAAGCAACGGCGGGAGGGCGGGGAAGGTTGCATGAGAAGGGCTAGCGCCCCCTCCACCGGCTGCGCCGGTCCCCCTCCCCCGCAGGCGGGGGAGGATCAGGGAGAGATCGTGCCACAGCGGATCCTCACCCGCAAAGCGGGGGAGGGGGACCAGACGAAGTCTGGTGGAGGGGGCGCAGGTTGGCCCTAGGCCGCCGGGATCTTCATCTTCTGGCCGTCTTCGCCCAGCGCGACGTAGACGAAGCGGCCGTCGGTCACCTTCACGCGGTCGGCGACGCGGTTGCGGCGGGCCCAGGCTTCGATGGCGATGGTGATCGAGGTGTTTCCGACCCGCTCGATGCTGCAGTAGACGCAGAGGATGTCGCCGACCTTGACCGGGGCGATGAAGGTCATGGCCTCGACGGCGACGGTGACCACGCGGCCCCTGACGCGTTCGACGGCGGCGATGGCGCCGGCAATGTCCATCTGGCTCATCACCCAGCCGCCGAAGATGTCGCCGGCCGGGTTGGTGTCGGCCGGCATGGCGAGGGTGCGGATGGTCAGGGCGCCCGTGGGCTCGGTGGTGTCGGTCATAGGCGCGGTCCTTTCACCGGCCAGCGGCCGGTTTCTTCTTCCCAATGCTGGCGGCAGAGGGAGATGTAGACGGATTTTTCGATCGAGACCTGCGCGCCTTCGGTGATGGCGCCACCTTCGGCGTTGCGGCGCACGACCATGCTCGCCTTGCGGCCACAATAGCAGATGGTGCGGATCTCGCGCAGTTCGTCGGCGATGGCGAGGAGCTCGGAGGAGCCGGGGAAGAGCTTGCCCTGGAAATCGGTGCGCAGCCCGAAGCACATCACCGGGATGTGGAGCCGATCGGCGACGCGGGCCAGTTGCCAGACCTGCTCGGCGGTCAGGAACTGCGCTTCGTCGACGAAGACGCAATCGACCTTGGATTCCTCGGTCAGGTCTTTGATGCGGGCGAAGAGGTCGTCGCCATCCTGATAGAGTTCGGCTTCGGCCTCGATGCCGATGCGCGAGGAGATGAGACCGACGCCGCCTTCGGCATAGAGCGCGGAGGTGAAGAGCAGCGTGCGCATGCCGCCTTCGATGTAGTTATACGACGCCTGCAGCAGCAGCGTGGACTTGCCGGCATTCATCGCCGCATAGGAGAAGTAGAGCTTGGCCATGGCCGGTGTTGTGCCGCAGGCGCTTGCGGGGCGCGAGTCAAAGCCGCCGTTCTCTACAAAAAAACGGTCGCCGGGCGGGGCGACCGTTTGCCGGATCAGGGTCCGGCCGGAAACGCGCGGGTTGGCGGCGGGCGTTTCCATCGATAGGTGCCCGGGCCGCTATTGGCGGGACGCGACCGGGGCGGTACTCGCATATATCCGCGAATGGACCGGACCGTATTTGGGGGGTGGCCGGAACACCCGTAAACTATTGGGCTACCATGACATCGCAATGACAGGCGGATGACCGTTTTTCCATTTTGCCGTCACAGTCGCAGGCTAGCGATGGACCTGCGGGCGGGGCGCCCCATCATCAAGAGGCTTTCATGACTATCGGACGGATTTTGCTGGCAGCGGTCGCTGCACTGAGCATCGGCGTGGGTGCGGCTCAGGCCGAACAGATTTTCTCGCCGGCCGGCACCTGGGTGACCAATGGCGGCGAGTCGAAATATGCCATTGAACTGTGCGGCAAGCGGGGCGACTCGATCTGCGCCAAGATGATCTGGGCGGATGACAGCGCGCTGGGCCAGCGGCTCAAGACCTATGTGGGCAAGGATGCGATGCTCGAACTGGCCCGCACCGGCAACCAGCGCTGGTACGGCAAGCTCGACTTCCAGGGCAATGTCGCCCGCGGCACGCTCGATTTGACCGACGAGAACAACATCCACATCAAGGCGTGCAACGGCGCCGCCTGCCAGACCGTGGAACTGATCCGCATCAAGAAGTAAGCGGCCCGCACTGAGGGTTTGAAGGCCGGGCCGGGTGCCCGGCCTTTGCGTTTTTCGGGGGCACGCCCTCGTGGTTCGACAGGCTCACCATGAGGGCTACCGAGTATTGGTGAGGACCTCATCCTGAGCTTGTCGAAGGACGTGGTCCGGGGGCGCTACTGCCTGAGCACCGGCGCATCCTGCTTCTGGCGGAGCGCGGGGACGAGTTCGACCATGACGATGGCGAGAAAGATCAGCGCGGCGCCGACATAACCGACCATGGGCAGGCGCTCGCCGAGGACGAGGGCGCCGCCGAGCGCGGCGAAGAGGCCTTCGGCCGAGAGGATGATGGCGGCGTTGGCGGGCGGCACATATTGCTGCGCCACGGCCTGCAGGGTGAAGGCGACGGCGGTCGACAGGATGCCGGCATAGAGGATTTCGATCCAGCCATCGCCGATGGCGGCGAGGTTGGGGGTCTCGAAGATCGGGGCGCCGATGCCCGAGAGCACGGCGGTGGTGACAAAGCAGATCACCGAGATGGTGACGGGCAGGCCGGTGCGCTTGCTCACCGTGCCGATGAGATAGACCTGCACGGCCCAGGCCACGGCGCTGCCCACCACCAGCAGGTCGCCGATGTTGAAACTGTCGATGCGGCCGCCATTGAGCAGGTAGACGCCGACCAGCGCCATCGGCACGCCGACCCAGACGATCGGGTGCGGCTTCTGGAAGAACACCACCAGCGCCAGCAGCGGCACGAAGAGCACATAGAGGCTGGTGAGGAAGCCGCCATTGGTGACGGTGGTGACGGTGAGCCCGATCTGCTGCAGCGTGACGCCGAGGAAAAAGGCGATGGCGATGACCGCCACCACGCCCCAATCCTTGCGCTCGAGCCGCGCGCCGGTGCGGCGGAGTTCCCAGAACACCAGCGGCAGGATGGCGAGGCTGCCGAGCAGGTAGCGCACGGCCGAGAAGGTCAGCGGCCCCATGGCGTCCATCGCCGACTTCTGGGCGACGAAGGCAAAGCCCCAGAGCATGGTGGTGAGCACGAGCAGCGCGACAGCAAGGGGGCGGGGCATGGAAACCAGTGAGTAGCGAATAGCGAATAGCGAGTAGGGGAAGATGCGCGTTGGCGCTATCCCTATTCGCTCCTCGCTAGAGCCGGATCTCCTCATCGAGCGCCTTGATCAGGCGCTGGATGTCGTCGGGGGAGGTGTAGTGGGTGAAGCTGAGGCGGAGGACGCCGTGGCCGGGGTTGATGCCGAGCGCTTCCATCAGGCGATAGGCGTAGAAATGGCCGCCGGCGCACATGATGCCGTGGCGGGCGAGGCGTTCGGCGACGACGATGCCCTGTTCGGGCAAGGCCAGCGCGATGGTCGGGGCGCGGGTGCCGGCGTCGAGCGGGCCGATGACCTTGAGCTTGTTGCGGCTGCGCAGATAGTCGAGCAGCGGGGCCATGAGGGCCACTTCCTGGGCGCGCATGGCGTTGTGGGCCTTGCGGAAGGGGTTCGAGCCTTCGACCTTGTCGCCGGCAATGGTGGCGACCGTCTCCAGATAGTCGACGATGCCGGCGGCGGCGGCGATCTGGGCGTGGTCGGGGCCGGCCGGGGTGAGGCGCTTGCGCGGCTGAGTCTCGTTGAAATAGTGCCCCTGGTTGGGCAACTCGCCGGCCAGCGACGGGCGCACGGCCATGACGCCCTGGTGCGGGCCGTAAACCTTGTAGGCCGAGAACAGATAGATGTCGCAGCCCAGCTCGAGCAGATCGGGCAGGCCGTGGGGGGCGTAGGAGACGCCGTCCACGCAGGTCACGGCGCCATAGGATCGCGCCTTCATGGCGATCTCATGCACCGGGTTGATCTCGCCGACGATGTTGGAGGCATGCGGGAAGCAGACCAGGCGGACCTTTGAATCGAGCAGCTTGTCGAGATCGGCGGGGTTGAGCCGGCCGGTCTCCTTGTCGACCTTCCACTCGCGCACATCGATGCCGCGGCTCGCCAGCTTGCGCCAGGCGCCGGAATTGGCCTCGTGGTCCTGGTTGGTGACGACAATGGCCGAACCGGGCTTCATCCATTCGCCGAAGGCGTTGGCGAGCACATAGGTGTTGGCCGAGGTCGAGGGGCCGAAATGGATCCAGTCGACGGAGACGTTGAGCGCCTGCGCCATGCGCTTGTGCGCCAGTTCCATCGCCTGGCCGCCTTCGCGCGAGGCCGGGTAGAAGCCGTAGGGCTGCACCTTGGTGGCCCAGTAGAAGTGCTTCATCCGGTTGAGCACGGCGGCACAAGTGTATGAGCCGCCAGCGTTTTCGAAGAACGCCATGTCCTTCAGGCCGGGCTGCTTGAACGACGGGAACTCGGCCCGGATGCGGTCGATGTCGAGAGGCAGGTCGAGGCTGGACATGAAGGAGGTTTCGGCGCCGGAAAGAGGTGCCGAAAGCAGTAGCCGCTCAACCCCGAACGGGCAATTGCGAAAAAGGCGAAGCCCCGGCTGGCGGGCCGGGGCTTCCACGGAACAGGCCAGCGCGTGGAGGGTTCAACGCGGGCTGGCGCCTGAGATTTGCGGGCTCAGGTGTTCCGGTTGAGGGCGCTAGTTCCGGTGCGGACGTCCTTCGTGGCCACGGTCACGGCCGGGGCCGCGGTCGTCGCGACCTTCACCGCCATGGCGCGGCTCGAGCTTGGCCTTCTGCTCGTCGGTGAGGCTGGCATAGAAGGCCTCGAACTGCGGCATCACCGTCGTCATGGCGGCAAGACGGGCCTCCTGGACCTTGAGGCCGGACTGCATGCGGGTCAGCAGATCGGGGACAGCGGCAGGCGCCGGTGCTGCCGCATCGGCGGCCGGTGCTTCGGCAGTGGCGGCGGCCGGAGCCGGCATCACATCGGCGCAGACGGCGGCGAGGTCGGACTGGGCATCGAGCGCAGTGGTCTTGAGTGTCTCGAGCAGGGCCTTCTGCTCATCGGTGGCGTCGATGCGGTAGCCGAGGCGGACGAGACCGATCTCGATGCGCTGCGCGGCATTTGGGCCGCAGCCGAGGGCCAGAACCTGGCCGCCGTGGCCGCCCATCATGGCGCGGCCACCCATCATGCCGCGGTTCATGTTCGGACCGCCGTCACGGTGGGACTGCATCTGGCGGTCGCCGCGGTCGGGACCGGCGGCATTTGCGGCAGGGGTGAGGGCGGCAAGGCCCAGCGTTGCGGCGATGATCGCCACTGCGGCCTTGGAGGTGGTGCTGGCTTTGGAGATCGTCGTGGGCGTGGATGAGGTCATTGGCGTGCTCCTGCATGGATGCCGGCGCAAATCACGCCGACGAGAGAGAAGCTAACCCGCGCCGAATCTCGGCGGCCTTACGGCCAGATGAAGAGTTGGAGAGGTTGGTAAGGTTGGTGGGCGGCGGCGGTCGCTAGAGCCGCTTGAGGACCATGCAGTCGAGCACGGCCCAGAGGTGGATGGTGGCGCCGATGACGACGAAGCAGTGCCAGATGACATTGTGGAAATGCAGCTTCTCCCAGACGTGGAAGAGGATGCCGAACGTATAGGCAAGGCCGCCGGCCAGCAGGAGGAGGAGCGTGCTCGGCGGGAGCGCCGCGGCGAGCGACTGAAACACCAGCACGCCGCTCCAGCCGATCGCGACATAGAGAACCAGCGCCAGGCGGCCGAAATGCTGTGGCACGATGAGCTTGAGGGCGATGCCGATCAAGGCGCCGCCCCAGACCGCCGTCAGCATGATGGTGCCGAGCGAGGGGTCGTGGAGAAGGCTCAGCACCGGCGTATAGGTGCCGGCGATGAGCAGGAAGATCGCCGCCTGATCCAGCCGCGCCAACAGGCGCTTGATCGGGGCGACCGGCGCCAGATTGAAGGCGAACGACACCGTCAGCACCACGAGCAGCGAGCCGACATAGACCGAGATGATCGGCCACTCGTCCGGGGCCGTGTAGAGCGCTGCCGCAACCAGCAGTGCGCCGCCCAAGGCAAGGGTGATGAGCAGGCCAAGCGAATGGACCACGGCATCGCCGATCAGTTCCAGCCTGGAATAGGGCCGGCCCCGATGCCACCAGGTGCGGGTCGACGTGTCTGCGGAAGGAGTCATGTTTGCCTCGGCCAAAAATGTAGAACGTCGAGCAGCGCAGGTCGATCCGGGAAGGCGACAGGGGCCCGAAAACAATGGCGCCCCACCGTTCAAGGCGGGGCGCATTTGCGCGATGGGCGCTACGACGGATTAGTTGGTGGTGGTGGTCGTCGTGGTGCTGGTCGAGCCCGAAGTCGTTCCGGCGTCGCCCTGCTGGTTGGTCTCGGTCGAGTCCTCGACATAGAGGACGAGCGTGTCGTTCTCCATGGCTACGGCGACGACATTGCCGGCCGTTGCCGAGCTGCCCTGCAGGGCGGTGGCGACCGCCGCATTGCCAGCGAGGGCATCGCCATAGGCAGAGGCGCCGGCGGCCGCGTCATCGCAGTCCGACAGCATCACAACCCGGACGTTGGTGGCGGCGGCAATGGCTGCCGCATCGACGCTGGCCATGGCGCCGATATTGGCCTCGTCGCAGGACTGAATGGCGCCACCGGCCGCAGCCGACGCATCCGCAGCGGCCTGTTCTTCAGCGGTGATGGTGCCGTCGCCGTTGGCATCGGCATTGACGGTGGTCGTGGTGCCGGCGCCTGCCTGCACAGTACCGGTCGAGCCGGCAGCCGTTGCCTGCTCCTCGACGGAAATGCTGCCGTCGGCATTGAGGTCGAGCGCGGCATTGTCCGGGCTGACCGCGATGCTGCCATCGGCATTGACGGTGCCGCTGGCGGCGCCGCTCGTCGATGTTCCGCCGGTCGTGGCACTGGTGGCGGCGCCGGCAGCGGCGTCTACGGCTGCACCGGCGTCAACGGTCTGGGCCATTGCGGGCATAGCGAAAGCGAGCGCTGCAAAGAGCGCGATAGTCGATATGGTCTTCATGATGTCCTCGGTCGTGTGTTGTGCCGACTGGATAGCCGGCGATTTTTCTTTGTGGACCGCCTTGATGCGTGTCCCGGGGTTCTGCCCCGGTGGCGAGGATCAACAAGCGTTGGTGAGGTTAGTTGCGGATGGGCGGATAAAATCTGCAACGCCGACAGCCAGTATTGCCAGATCGGTCTTTTAGAGAGGAACGGGCAGGTCGGGGTGAAGTTGACCCTCCTTCACAAGGAGGAATGCCCCATGTTCATGCGCGTCGACCGGTTGATTACTGAGCTGCCCCCGCCCAAAAAGCAGGATCCCAATGCCGCCGCTGCCCTCCAGGAATTGCTGGGCGGGAAATATGGAGAGATGTCGACGCTGGGGAACTACATGTTCCAGAGCTTCAACTTCCGCAGCAAGGACAAGCTGCGCCCGTTCTATAGCCTGGTTGCGGCAATCACCGCGGAAGAGCTGGCGCATGTCGAACTCGTCAGCAATGGCGTGGCCATGCTCAACAATGGTCCTGACAAACCCAAGGGTGACAAAGGCGACGGTGGCGACATCTCGAAGTCGCCGTTCGAGGCGATGCAGGAGATCCGGCTGGCCTCGGCATTCCTCTCCAATGGTGGCGGCGCCACGCCGGTCAATGCCAATGGCGTGTCGTGGAACAACGATTTCATCACCACGACCGGCAATGTCATCTTCGACCTGCTGCACAACTTCCACCTGGAATGCGGTGCGCGCCTGCACAAGCTCCGGGTCTACGAGACGCTCAGCGACCCCACCGGCCGTGAAGTCTGCGGCTACCTGCTCGTGCGCGGGTCTGTGCACGCGCATTCCTACGCCCTGGCGCTCAAGAAGCTGACCGGCGTTGAGATCGAGAAGATGCTCCCAACGCCGAACATTCCGCTGTCGAAAATCCCGGAGTGCCAGAAGTATCTGGACGAGGGCTCGCACCGGCGGCTCTACACCTGGAGCCAGGACGACTACAAAGAGATTGCCGGCATCTGGTCCAACGACGAGGTGGCGCTGCCCGACGATCCTCCGGGCCCGCTCGAGGTCGTCGAGGGCATGCCGGACGGCGGCAAGATACAGCAGTTGATGGGCGTACCCTCGGCCTTCACCCCCGACTATGCACCGGAAGAATTCTACGAGATCGCGTCCAAGCTCTACAAGGCCTCGCGCTGAGAGCCAACGCGACGGTTTGGTGCCGGGGCAAGCGCTCCGGCGCCGGCTCTACAAAGAAATGTTTCCTATCGCGCGGCCACACGTTGACCGACATGGAACACTTCGTTCCCGGAGGAAACGGCCATGGCTAATCAGGATCTGGTTTTCTACAGCAGCGAGAATGGCGACGACTGGGTGCTCATCGGTGGGACAAGCACCGGCGACACTGTCCGCCACCGCCCCAATGCGTCATCGGGCGGCTCCAGCCGTGACGTCGACCTGCACGACTTTCTCTCGCGCGAAAAGAATACGCCGCAGGGCCAGGCCCTGCAGCGTGCGTTGGAAGGCTAGCGTAATCGGCCGCCGGAGTCTCAGGCGGTGCCGCTGAAATAGCCGCGGGCTTCGTCCTCGGTCGGGAACTTGCCCTCGGGGGTCATGCGATCGACATTTTCGGGGATCGCGGTGGCGAGACGGGAGAGCAGCTCGTCGCGGCCCAAACCGGTGCGGCGCGACAGTTCCTCGAGATTGTCGGCGCCGATGGCCTGTTCGACCTGATCGGGCGTGAGGCCCTTGGTCGGCACGCCCGGCGTC
>DASWWF010000003.1:0-7208 GCA_036401035.1 Devosia sp. | reverse complement strand
GTGCCGAAGGCCGAGATCAACGAGAAGGTCAATCGCGCCGCCTCGATCCTGGGTCTGGAAAGCCTGCTGCAGCGCCAGCCGCGCCAGCTCTCGGGCGGCCAGCGCCAGCGCGTCGCCATGGGCCGCGCCATCGTGCGCGATCCGCAGGTTTTCCTCTTCGACGAACCGCTGTCAAACCTCGACGCCAAGCTGCGCGTGCAGATGCGCTCGGAAATCAAGGAGCTGCACCAGCGGCTCAAGACCACCACGATCTACGTGACGCACGACCAGATCGAAGCCATGACCATGGCCGACAAGATCGTCGTGATGCGCGACGGCATCATCGAGCAGATGGGCTCGCCGCTGGACCTCTACGATCGTCCGGTGAACACGTTCGTGGCCGGCTTCATCGGCTCGCCGTCGATGAACTTCCTCGAAGGCGAAGTGACGCCGCAGGGCTTCAAGACCCGCGACGGCATCATCCTGCCGCTGCAGCAGAACCAGGGCGAAGCGACCACCTATGGCGTGCGCCCGGAACATCTCAAGCTCGACCCGAATGCCGGCATTCCGGCCGAGGTCGTGGTGGTGGAGCCGACCGGTTCGGAAACGCAGGTGCTGATGCGCATCGGCAACCAGCAGGTGGTCGGCATCTTCCGCGAGCGCATCAGCGCCAAGCCGGGCGAGACGATCAAGGTGACGCCGGATCTGGCGGTGATCCACCTGTTCAACAAAGAGGGCAAGCGCACCAACTGAGGGCGCTCCTACTACCAGATGCTACGAAGGGCGGTCCTTGGGGCCGCCCTTATCGTTTGGGGCTGTCCGAGTTTAGCGATAATACCCACTCGACCACCAAGAGGAGAGAGTGATGGACACCATCCGCCTGGGCCGGACCGGCCTTGAAGTCAGCCGCATCTGTTTCGGCTGCATGAGCTTTGGCAAACCGACCGAGAACCGTCCGTGGGTGCTGCCGCTCGAGGAGGCGCGGCCGCTGTACCGGAAGGCCTGGGAAGCGGGCATCAATTTCTTCGACACCGCAAATGTCTATGCCGAGGGCACCAGCGAGGAGATCACCGGCACCATCCTCAAGGAGTTGGCGCCGCGTGAGGAGATCGTTCTCGCCACCAAGGTGAACGGCCGGATGCGGCCGGGGCCGAACGGCATGGGGCTCTCACGCGTCGCCATTCTCACCGAGATCGACAAGAGTCTGAAGCGTCTCGGCGTCGACCATGTCGATCTCTACCAGATCCACCGCTTCGACCCGAACACGCCGGTCGAGGAGACGATGGAGGCGCTCAACGACGTGGTGCGCGCCGGCAAGGCCCGACATATCGGCGCCTCGTCGATGTGGGCGTGGCAGTTCGCGAAGTATCAGCACGCGGCCGAGCGCAATGGGTGGACCAAGTTCGTCTCGATGCAGAACCAGGTGAGCCTGGTCTATCGTGAAGAAGAGCGCGAAATGCTGCCGCTCTGCCGCGACCAGGGCGTGGGCGTTCTGCCATGGAGCCCGCTGGGCGGCGGCAAGCTGACCCGGCCGTGGGGCAAGACCGGCAGCGCCCGCGCGCAGACCGACCGCTGGGGCAAGGAGATGTACAACAACGAGCAAAGCAAGCCCGTGGTCGATGCGCTCGAAGCCGTGGCGAAGGCCGAAGGCAAGCCGATGGCGCAGGTGGCCATGGCGTGGCTGCTGAGCAAGCCGGGCGTACACTCACCGATCGTGGGCGTGAGCAAGATGCAGCATCTCGACGATGCCGTGGCCGCGGTAGACCTCAAGCTCGACGCCGGGCAGATCGCGGCGCTCGAAGCGCCGTACAAGCCGCTGGTCGTGACCGGCTTCTGACACCCAACACAAGGAGCCGATCATGGCCAATCTCGTCATCCCCGACCTCAAGGACAAAGCCGTCCTCATCACCGGCGCCTCGACCGGCATCGGCGCGGCGCTGGCCCGGGCCTTTGCGGCGCAAGGCGCCAAGGTCGGGCTGCACTACAATTCGAGCAAGGACGCCGCCGAAGCGCTGGCCGCCGAGATCAAGGCGGCCGGCGGCACCACGACGCTGATCAAGGCCGACGCGACGAAGTCAGCCGAGATGCGGGCGGCGGTGGAAGCCACGGTCAAGGCGTTCGGCCGGCTGGACGGGCTGATCAACAATGCCGGCGGCATGGTCGCGCGGCAGCCCTACCAGGAGTACACCGAGGAGCTCTACGACCAGGTGATGGACCTCAATGCCCGCTCGGTGCTGGCGGCGTCGCATGCGGCGATCCCGCATCTCAAGTCGGCCGGCGGCGGCTTCATCATCAACACCACCTCGATCGCGGCCCGCAACGGCGCGGGCGGCGGGGCCGGGCTCTATGGCTCATCCAAGGCCTTCGTGGGCAATGTGACGCGCGGCATGGCCAAGGAGTTGATCCCCTTCGGCATCCGCGTCAACGCGGTGGCGCCGGGGGTGATCGATACGCCGTTCCACGAGCGCTATTCGACCGAAGCGCAGCTCAAGGCGATGCTGGCAACGGTACCGCAGGGCCGGCTCGGTGTGTCCGAGGATTGCGTCGGGGCGTTCCTGTTCCTGGCGTCGGAGGCACTGTCCGGATATGTGATCGGGCAGACGCTCGAGGTGAACGGCGGGCAGTTGATGCCGTAAGGCATTACTGGCTGCTGAACCCATCCGGCCGGTTCATGAACCAGTCCCAGCGGGACACGGTCACCGAGGAGAAGACCTTCTCGGTGACGAAGGGGTCGGCGGCGGCGTAGGCCTCGGCGGCGGCCTGCGAGTCGCGGCGGATGATGATCATCGAGCCGATTGGATCGCCCTTGGCATCGAGATAGGGGCCGGAGAGGATCAGGTCCTTGCCCAGCGCCTCGTAGTGGGCGCGGTGCAGCGGACGCACCTCGAGCCGGTGTTCGAGGCCGTTGTCGTGATCGCGGCCGCTGACGATGAACAGCATGGCGCCCTCTCCTAGAGTTTGGTGAGCCCGGCGGCGAAGCGCCAGGCATTGGCGACGTAACGCTCGGCGGATTTGCCCAGCCCTGAGATCTCGTCGGCGGTCAGTGCACGCGCGACCTTGCCGGGGGCGCCGAGGACGAGGGAGCCATCGGGAATCGCCTTGCCCTCGGTGACCAGCGCACCGGCGCCGATGAGGCAGTTCTTCCCGATCGTGGCGCCGTTGAGCACGGTCGCGCCCATGCCCACCAGCGTGCCATCGCCGATGGTGCAGCCATGGAGCATGGCGCGGTGGCCAATGGTGCAGTTCGTCCCGATGGTGAGGGGTGAGCCGGGGTCGGAATGGAGGACGCAGAGGTCCTGGATATTGGTGCCGGCGCCGATGCGGATGCGTTCGTTGTCGCCGCGGATGACCACGCCGAACCAGATGCCGACATCCTCGCCCAGTTCGACATTGCCGATCACCTCGGCGCTATCGGCAACGAAGCAGAAGCCGGAGGGCAAAGCGGGCGCGACGCCGTCGAGCGCGAAGAGGCTCACGACTTGTCCCGCTGGTCGTAGAGGCGCGACACCGAGGCGCTTTCCATGTCGCCATTGCCGGCTTCGACATAGGCGACATATTGCGCAATGGCGCGGGCGAGGACGGGGAGGTCGAGCCCCAGGCCGGCGTTGAATTCGGCGACGGCCTGCAGATCCTTGCCGAGCTGTTTGGCGCGGCCCTTGGGCGGGTCGAAATCGCGGTTGAGCATGACCGGGAACATGCGCTGCAGAAGGAAGCTGTCGGCGGCACCGCCCTTGAGCGCCTGCGGCAGTTTTGCCGCGTCGATGCCTGCCGCCTGCACCATGGCGAGCACCTCGCCCATCAGCACATAGCCGACGCCGACAATGGCCTGGTTGACCACCTTGGTGGTCTGGCCGGCGCCGAGCGGACCCATCAGCGTGCAGTTGGCGGAAAGATCGGCAAGGATCGGCGCGAGGCGCTCGAACAGCGCCGGATCACCACCGGCCATCAGGGTCAGCTGGCCCTCCTCAGCCGGGCCGGGGCCGCCGGAGATCGGGCAATCGAGCCATTGGACGCCAAGACGCGCGGCGATGTCGTGGGTGACATCGACGCTGGTGGTCGAGAGATCGACAACGGTATCGGCGCCGGTGGCGGAAGAGAGGCCGTTGCGGCCGAAACAGACGCTTTCAATGGCCTCATCGCCGAGCACACAGATGAGGACGATGTCAGACGCGGCACGGACGGCGGCCGGAGTTTCAGCCCACTTGGCGCCCTGCCCGGCGACTTCGGAAAAGCGCTCGGGCTCGAGATTCCAGACGGTGACCTGCCAGCCGCGCGAAAGCAGCCGCCGCGTCATCGCGGCGCCCATGATGCCGAGGCCGATGAGGCCGAGCCGCGGCCGCTCGCTCATCCGATGAGCGCGTCGGCCGGGATGCGGTAGATGCGCACGGCATTGCCGCGGAACATCGCGTCGCGCTCGGCGGCCGAGAAGCCGGCGGTGATGGTGTCGAAGCCGCCGAAGATGGTGGCGTAACTGCCCACGAGGCTATCGACGGGGAAGTTGCTGGCGAACATGCAGCGCTCGGGTCCGAACAGATCAATGGTGTCGAGCACGATAGCGCGGTTGGCCTCGACCGACCATGGCTTGCCGGCCTGGCCGATGCCGGAAATCTTCACCGCCACATTGGGCGCGCCGGCGAAGAGCCGCATGGCGTTGCGCCAGCCGTCGAGGCCTTCGGCGCTGCGATCGGACGGCAAGCCGGTGTGATTGAGAATGATCTGCGTGCCGGGGAAGGCGTCGGCCAATTCGCGGGCTTCGGCGAGGTGCCACCAGGGCGTCTGCAGATCGAAGGAGAGGCCGTTGGGCGCCAGCATGGCGTAGCCGCGGCGCCAGGCTGGATCGCCCATCGAGCCGGGCGCGCCTGTGACCACCAGATCAGGCTTCGGCACGGCCTTGGGCTTGTGGCGGATGCCGCGAACGATGGGGCTTCTGCCGTGAGAGGCGAGTACGTCCTCGGCATCGGCGCGATCGAGCCAGGCTTGGGCGACCATGACCGAGGGCAGGCCCTCGGCCTTGGCGAGTTTTTCGACCCAGGCGACTTCGCCCTTGGGGTCGGTGTGGTCCCATTCGGTTTCGACGAAGACGGTGCCGACGATTTCGAAGCCGGCGCTATCCCCGCGATAGTCGGCGGGGAGATAATTGCGCTTGAGGCTCGAATAGTCGCCGTAGCGGAAGGCAATCGGCGGCTCGTCCTTGAGCCAGGGGAGGTAGTTTTGGTCGAGGTTCCAGAAATGCTGGTGGGCGTCGATGATCTTCATGCTGGAACCTCGACCGCAGCGTCAGCCGAGGCTGGCGTAGTAGGCGTCGATGGCCGGCACGTCGACCGACTCATCGGGAGGCATGCCGAGCTTTTCGTAGCGCTTGCCGCGGGCGCGCATGTCGGCGATCAGCACGGCTTTTGCATGCAAGGCGACTTCCTTGGCGATTTCGATGGGGACGACGATGAGGCCGTCATCATCGCAACCGACGATGTCGCCGGGGCGAACCTGGGCGCCGCCGATGCCGATGGTGGCATTGAGCTCGACCACTTCGATGCGGCCCGGGATGATGGTGCGGCCGCGGTCGCGGCAGGCCATCGGGGTCTTCTGCATGGTGACTTCGCCAGTGTCGCGGCAATAGCCGTTGGTGACGATGCCGACGGCGCCGGCAGCCTGGATTCCGAGAACGTTTTCAGAGCCGAAGAAGCCGACTTCCCCGGTGGAACCGACATCGTTGACGACCACCGAACCGGGCTTGATGAGGTCGTTGAGACCGCGGCCATTGTGGCCCATCTTGTCGAACCAGATCTTGTGCGCGGCGACGATGTCCTCGGTGGTGTCGAGCTTCCACATCGGCTTGTTGGCGGGGACGCAGCGCTGGGTGACGGCGGGGCCCCAGAACTTCATGCCGAGCCAGAGCGGTCGGATCTCCTGGGATACAAGACCGATGTTGAAATAACCGAGCCCATCCATGGCGTCGGCGACGTCAACGACGCGCAAAGGCTTGAAATAGTCGCGGATTTTGTAGGGGTCGATCGCGTCGGCCATAGGTAGTTCCTCCCATTCGGTGTTGGCGAATTGGTGCAATCTTGTATGCAAGATGCGGAGGTGTCAACCGGCTTGGCGGTGCGACGAAAGACGTAAATCTAGTCCTTGGGGCGGCGGCGCGAGCGGGTGGGCGGAGCCGACTCGTCGGCATGGCCGGAATTGTATGGCAGGCCGTTGAGGAAGTGCTGGCGGGCGAGTTCGGAGAGCAGCTTGCCGTCGCGGGCGGCGAGCGCGGTGAACATCTTGGAGTGCTCGAGCAGAGCGGCGGTCCAGCGGTTGGGATCGAGGTTGGGCAGGGCGCGGGCGCGCTCGACGCGGGGCAGCAGCGAAGCCCAGGTGGCGGTGAGCACGGGGTTGGCGGCGATGTCGATCACCATGCGGTGGATCTGGCGGTTGATCTCCATGTAGCGGCCGCGGTCGCCCTTCTGGTGCAGATCGACCATCTGGCTCAGCAAACGCCCCATTTCCGCCACTTGCGCCTCGGTGACGCGCTGGCAGGCGAGTTCGCCGGCGAGGCCTTCGAGGGCGCCGAAGACGCGGTAGAGATGCTCGATATCGGGCATCCGCAGCTCGGCGACGACGACGCTGCGATTGGGCAGAAGCTCGACCAGACCCTCGGCCGCCAGCGTGCGAAAGGCCTCGCGGATGGGGGTGCGGGAGACGCCAATCTGCTCGCAAAGCTGCACTTCGCGGAGGCGCATGCCGGGGGGCAATTCGCCCGAAAGGATCTTTTCGCGCAGCCGCGCGGCGGCCTCCTGATGCAGGCGGCCGCGGCGGCGGCCGGCTTCGGGATCGCCTGGAAGGTCGAGAGCGAGCGAGCTATCAGTTTCTGACATACCTTTCCGTATGCAAAAACGATAGCGCGCGCAATGCACACGATTCAGGTTGCCGCTCTTGCCAAAATGACCATCTTGCATACAAGATTGGGCATAGCCGATCGACGGGGGCCAAAAGCGGCCACGTGGATGAACGACAAAATCGGCAAGATGAACGACCGGAGGAGGGCCAATGTCGGAGGATCGTGCAGGCGGCGGGGTGAACAGCCCGCCGATGAACGCGCCGCTGCCGCTCAGCGGCTTGCGCGTGCTCGATCTGAGCCAGGTGATGGCAGGCCCGTTCTGCTGCATGCTGCTGGGCGACATGGGCGCCGACGTGATCAAGGTCGAGCCGCCGGGTGGTGGAGACCAGACGCGCAAGAGCATGGG
>DASWWF010000002.1:0-2680 GCA_036401035.1 Devosia sp. | reverse complement strand
ACCCGCAGGTCAAGGGCTGGCTGGCGCGCGCCTATGTGTGGTCGGGCGAGACCCCCAAGGCGCTGCCGCTGTTCGAGGAGGCGAGTGCCGGCGGCAACGACGTGGCGCTGACGCTCTATGGCGACATGCTGATCGTCGGCGGCGGCGTCGAACAGGATATTCCGCGCGGCACCGGGATGCTGCAGACCGCGGCCAGCCACGGCTTTGCGCCGGCGCAGAACAGCCTTGGGCTGAGCTACGATATCGGCGAGGGCGTGGCGCAGGATTATCGCGAGGCCGCCAACTGGTACCGCCGGGCGGCGATGCAGAAGCTGCCGCGGGCAGAGGCCAATATCGGGCTGATGTATTATCAGGGCCTCGGGGTGGAGCAGGACTATGTCGCCGCCGCCGGCTGGCTGCAGCGCGCCGCAGAGCGCGGCGACGCCAAGGGCCAATACAACCTCGGGCGCATCTATCAGGATGGCCTCATCGACCCGCCGGATCATCAGGTGGCCTGGGGCCTTTATCAATCGGCCGCCGACCAGGGCGACATGTTCGGGCAGAATGCGCTGGGCTATCTGATGGAGCAGGGGCAGGGTGGCGAGGCCAACGCCGCCATGGCGGCCGACTATTACGGCCGGGCAGCGGAGCAGGGACTCGCCGCGGCGCAATACAATCTCGCCACGCTCCACGAAGTGGGCAAGGGCGTCGCCAAGGATGAGGCGCGAGCCTTCGAGCTCTATTCGCAGGCAGCGGCAGCCGGCGATCTCGACGCGATGGTCAATCTCGGGCTGATGTATCTCGATGGCCGCGGCACCGCGCAGGATTACGCGCAGGCGCTGGCCTGGACCGAGCAGGCGGCAGCGCAGAGCCATCCGGTCGCGCACAATAATCTGGGGCACATGTACGAGCATGGGCTGGGGGTGGCCAAGGACCTCGAAAAGGCGCTGCTGAACTATCGGCTGTCGGCCGACCTGATGTATCCGCTCGGTGTGGACAACCATACGCGGCTGGCGGCGGCGATCGAGACGCCCGAGGTGCCGGAGCCGCCGGCCGGAACGCCGCTGACGAAGGCCTATCCGCCGGGGAAGCTGGACGGGTAGCCCTCAGTCGGCACGGAAACTTCACCGCACTCGATCGTCACCCCGGCGCAGGCCGGGGCCCAGTAAACGCAAGCCGTGCGGCTCCATCGCTGCGCCAGCCGCAGCGATGGCGGGTACTGGATCCCGGCCCGCGCCGGGATGACGGCGGTGGGTGGGCTAGGTGGGAGCAAGAGCCCCGACATCGAGAGAGCTGGGTCCCGACGTTCGTCGGGATGACAGCCGGTGAGTGGGGTGAGATGGTGCCCCAACCACGATTGTCATCCCTGCGAAGGCAGGGACCCACTCATCCGTTCGAGTGGAGCAGAGATGGGTCCCGGGTCGGGCCCGGGATGACAACTGGTGGGTGGACGGGCATCGGGGAGACTGGAAGGAACGTTGGTAGGATCTACGCAAGGTGCACCCCCCCTCCACCCGCCATGGGCGGTCCAAGCCATTCGGCCATAGGCCTCATGGCCTTCTCACCTAAAATCGCGCCACTGGCGCGATTTTGCCTACGGCCGGTTCGAAGTCCCCCGTAAACGGGAGAGGTTCGCCGACTGCGAGATCAAGCCTCTGTCTTCTCCAGCTCGCGCCGGCTGGCCAGTACGGCGGCGGATGCCGCGATGCGGTGGGCGGAGGAGAAGAATTCGCGGTGGATGAGGAAGGCGACGGTGAGGAGGCTCGCGACGATGGCAAAGACCGGGGCGGCGAACCAGGCGACTGTGGCGACCGAGAAATAATAGGCGCGGATGCCGTTGTTGAAGTTTTTCGCCGCCAGCGTGTTGAGCTGGGCGATGGCGTCGATCTCGGCATCGCCGACGCGGCCGGAATGGTCCATCGCGCCGATCATGATGCAGAAGTGGTTGAACTGCCGCAGCGCCAGGGTGAAGGCGAAGAATGACTGCACGAAGATCGCCAGCATGACGACGAAATGGATCTGCAGGTCGGCGGGGGAATAGTCGGCGCCCATGCCGACGCCCTTGAGCGCCTCGATCACGGCCGAGATCTGGCCGATGGCGGCAAAGATCGCCAGCACCAGCAGCACCGAGGTGGAGGCCAGAAAGCTCACCGAGCTCATCAGGTTGGCCGAGAGGATGGCGTCGAGCGGGGACTCGCGCAGCGTCGCGTTCTTCACCCAGCGGCGGCGCTGCATGCTCATGATCACCGAGAGAGACGGCCGCTTCCGCTCGACCAGCGGCACGCCGTAATTGTAGGCGAACCAGCAGAGCAGCGGGAACAAGGTGGCAAGTAGCGTCATCGGCGCGCGGGCTCCGGTGGGGGATGCCCGGAGTTATAGCGCAGGGAGGCCGCGGGATGGTGATGGCGTGAGGCTGTTTCCCCAATCCTGCCGCGGAAGGCGGCGAGACCGCTTACCCCTCTCTCGCGACGCTAAGGGTTTGCTGCGCAAACCCAAGCTCTGCGCTCTCTCCCTCAAGGGGAGAGAGGGTCCCGACTGAGAGACTCGCGGCTCTCCCACCTCTTTTCCCTCCCCCTTGTGGGGAGGGGGGACCGCCGAAGGCGGTGGGTGGGGGTGGGCCGCTTGCGCATCCGCAGGGTTGCCCCCCGAACGACTTTTTCACAACCGCCCCGTTTCGCAGCACGTCAATTCTCGACCGAGC
>DASWWF010000001.1:0-2492 GCA_036401035.1 Devosia sp. | reverse complement strand
CCCTCGGCGACGAGGTGCGCCACCAGCTTGTCGGCGTCCTCGGAGGCCACGGCGCAGAGCATGCCGACGCCGCAGTTGAAGGTGCGGAGCATTTCGCGCTCGCTCATGCCGCCGACGCGGGAGAGCCACGAGAAGACCTTGGGCACGGTGACCTGCGACAGGTCGATGTGAGCGGCGAGGCTATCGGGCAGGACGCGCGGGATGTTGTCGATGAAGCCGCCGCCGGTGATGTGGGCAAGCGCCTTGATGTTGAGGCCGGCCCTCAGCGCGGAAAGCAGCGGTTTCACATAGATGCGGGTCGGGGTGAGCAGGGCCTCCGACAGCGACTTGCTCTCGTCGAACGGGGCCGGCAGATACCAGTCGACGCCGGAAATCTCGACGATCTTGCGAACGAGGGAGAAGCCGTTCGAATGAACGCCCGAGGAGGCGATGGCGACCAGCGTATCGCCGGCCTCGATATCGGCGCGGGGCAAGAGCGTACCGCGCTCGGCGGCGCCGACGGCAAAGCCCGCGAGGTCATAGTCCTTGTCGTGGTACATACCCGGCATTTCGGCGGTCTCGCCACCGATCAGGGCGCAACCGGCCATGCGGCAGCCGGCGGCGATGCCTTCGACGATCTGCGTCCCGGCTTCGACATCGAGCCGGCCGGTGGCGAAATAGTCGAGGAAGAACAGCGGCTCGGCGCCCTGCACGATGATGTCGTTGACGCACATGGCGACAAGATCCTGCCCGATGGTGGCATGGCTGCCGGTATCGATGGCGATCTTGAGCTTGGTACCGACGCCGTCATTGGCGGCCACGAGGATCGGATCTGTAAAGCCTGCCGCCTTGAGGTCGAACAGTCCGCCGAAGCCGCCGATTTCGCCGTCGGCGCCGGAACGCCGGGTGGAACGAACGGCCGGCTTGATCGCTTCCACAAGAGCGTTGCCGGCATCGATATCGACGCCCGCCTGCTTGTATGACAGCCCGTTTGATGGCAGGTTTTGCTCGTCGGACATGGGCTCTGCTAGCCGATCTTTTTGGGGTATGGATATCTTGGCGCTGATAGCCGCTCCACCCGCTGTACGCAAGGGTTCCCCCGGTCGATGACACTCAGAAATCAAGTGCTGGTCTGGGGCGGATTGCTGCTGATGGCGGTGCTCCTGCTCTGGGTATTCCGCTCGATTCTGCTGCCCTTCGTGGTCGGCATGGCGCTGGCCTATCTGCTCAACCCGCTGGTCAACCTGCTGCAGCGGATCAGGATTCCGCGCTCCTTCGCCTCGGCGCTGGTGCTGGTGCTGGTCATCGCGGTGATCACCGGGCTGGTGCTGATGCTGGTGCCGCTGGTTTCGACCCAGGTCGCTGGCCTCGTGCTGCGCCTGCCGGCCTATATCGGCGACCTGCAGCACCTGGTGCAGGATTTCGCCCCGCAGCTCAATGAATGGCTCGGGCCCGAGCGGGCCGCGCAGCTCGAGGCCTCGCTGGCCGACATGATCGGCACCGGCATCGAATGGGCCGGTACGCTCGCCGCGCAGATCGCGCAGAGCGGCTTTGGCGTACTCAATACGCTGGTGGTGCTGTTCATCACCCCGGTCGTCGCCTTCTACCTGCTGCTCGACTGGGACGGCATGGTCAAGCGCGTGGATACGCTGCTGCCGCGCCAGCATCGCGACGAAATCCATGGCGTGCTGGGGCAGATCGACCGCGCCATGGCCGGCTGGCTGCGCGGGCAGGGCTCGGTGATCGTCGTGCTCTGCATCTATTAT
The DNA here is from genome assembly GCA_036401035.1 of Devosia sp. Lineage (GTDB taxonomy): Bacteria > Pseudomonadota > Alphaproteobacteria > Rhizobiales > Devosiaceae > Devosia_A. The sequence goes on along the minus strand of DASWWF010000001.1, from coordinate 747 downwards.
TGCACTGCGCTCTGGCTGGTGGGGCTCGATTTCGGCATAGCCATCGGGCTGATCGGCGGCATTTTGAGCTTTGTGCCCTATGTCGGCTTCCTGATCGGCTTTGCGCTGTCGATGACCATCGCGGTGGTGCAGTTCTGGCCCGACATGTGGGTGCGGCTGATCATTGTGCTCGGCATCTACATCATCGGGCAGTTCCTCGAGGGGAACATCCTCGTGCCCAACCTTGTGGGCCAGTCGATCAACATCAACCCGGTGTGGCTGATGTTCGCGCTGTTCGCCTTCGGCCTGCTGTTCGGCTTTGTCGGCCTGCTGCTGGCGGTGCCGCTGACGGCGATCGCGGGGGTGCTGATCCGCTATGCGCTGCACAAATATCAGGAAAGCTCGCTCTATCTGGGCGAAACCATCCCCGAAGAACACCACACGCCCGAAGTGCAGGTGACCGTGGTCACCGAAGCGCCGGTCAAGTCGACCAAGGTGAGCGCGCCCCAGGCGGCGCCCAAGGCCGGCCCGGCAAAGTCCGCCAGCCGGCCCCGCCGGGCTGCCGCCCCGAAGGCCAAGCCCGCAGAATGACCGATCCCGCGCCGCGGCCGGTCCGGACCGGCCAACTGACCCTCGAATGGGGGCATACGCCCTCCCATGCCGAAGAGGACCTGATCCTCGGCGAGGGCAACGAACTGGCCTTCCGGCACATCCTGCATTTCCCCGATTGGCCGTCGCCGCCCTGGATGCTGATCGAGGGACCGCCGA